>CAYGUY010000086.1:0-15628 GCA_964353165.1 uncultured Maribacter sp. | reverse complement strand
TTAAGCATTCCTAACGACGCTTTCTATCCTGAGGATATAGAGCAAAATGTTCTTTGGTGCGAAAAGCAGTTTGGGGAACGTGGTTTCACTACCCAGCGAATAGCCACTACCGACGCCCCTTTGTTGTTGGCGGAACGAAAACATCCGAAAGCAAAAAAAACCGTGTTAGTCTATCTTCAGTTAGATGGTCAGCCCGTGGATAGCACCCAATGGTTTCAGGAAAGCCCCTATAAACCCGTCATCAAAAAGAAAAATGAAAATAATGAGTGGGAGGAAACGGACTGGGAGTCCGCCGACGCATTAGATGATGAGTTCAGAATTTTTGCCCGTTCCGCAAGTGATGCCAAGGGTCCGGTTGTGATGTTTTTATCCGCTTTGGACGCTGCCGCTGACAACAACATCATACCTAATTACAATATTAAAGTGATTATGGATTTTGAAGAGGAATTGGGTTCCCCAAGACTGCCTGATGCCGTAACGAGAAATGCAGCGCTTTTAAAAGCCGATATGCTCATTATTTTTGATGGTCCGAGGCATATCAGCAATAAACCTACCTTGACTTTTGGTGCAAGAGGTATTTCAACCATTACCCTAACCACATATGGTCCTGTGGTACCCCAACATAGTGGTCATTTTGGTAACTATGCACCCAATCCCGCCCTACGATTATCTAAACTTTTGGCCTCCATGAAAGATGATGACGGTCGCGTGACCATCCCAGGATTTTATGACGGTATCAGCATTGATGCCGAAACGGAAAAAATATTACAAAATGTGCCGGATAAGGAGGACGAAATCAAAAAGCGATTGCAAATTGTTTCCACGGACAAAGTAGGTAGCTATTACCAGGAGGCCATTCAATACCCTTCCTTGAATATTAGGGGAATGCAGTCCGGTTGGATAGATGAAAAAGTACGTACTATCATACCGGGTTGGGCCAGGGCTGAGTTGGATGTACGGTTAGTTCTGGAATCGGACCCCGAACGTTTGATACGTTTGGTAAAGGAACATATAGCCAACCAAGGATATTATATAACCGAAACAGAGCCAACCGAGCAAGAAAGACTGACCCATGATAAGATTGCTACGTTCACTTCGGAAATTTCATATCAATCGTTTCGAACGGACTTTGATTCAGAAGTCGGGGTATGGCTCACCAGTGCCTTAAAAAATGCGTTTGGAGAAAACCCTATTCGCATACGGATGAGCGGCGGCTCTATTCCCATATCGCCTTTCGTAACCACCTTGGACATACCGGCGGTAACCGTTCCTACGGTAAACAGGGATAACAACCAGCACAGTCCTAATGAAAATTTAAGAATAGGAAATTATAGGGAGGGCGTAAAAACGATGCTCGCTATTCTTAAGGAGAAACTGTAAGTTTTATCGCTGTCAATTGAAAATCAATTACTTTTACAACTATACATTTGAAACACTCTTGTTATGAAATATACACTTTGTTTTATTGTTCTTTTTTTGGTTTTTTCCACCGCTCAAGGTCAAGAAATCACCGTATTTCCCGGTTTGTGGAATGTTGAGTATTACCAAGACGATACCCGGATAACTAAAAAAGAGCTGAAAGCGCTGATGACAAAAAATGAGGAGGTAAATGCTTATTGGAAAAAATCAACCAAAAATGCTACCATAGGTTATGTAGCCTTCGCCGGGCAAATGGCGAGTGTCGTTTGGCTAGCCTCCGAATTAAGTTCGGAAGGCGACAACGAAGCGCTTACCCCTGCTGTTGCAACTATTGGATTTGGTATTGTCGCTGGGATTTTTCTCAATGCCGCAAATAAGAATGGAAAAAGGGCAATTTTAACCTACAATAAACAATTTGATAATAAAACAACCTACAGGTTGGTTCCTGTAAGCAATCAAAACGGATTAGGACTCGCTTTGCGATTTTGAGTAATTCGTAATTAATCCCTAGTGGAAGCGTTGTTATTATTATGAAATCATGACTTTTGGTCAATTTTAAAAAAAATAATCCACTAAATCATCGGTTTTAAATATAATTAGTACATTAGCCTTAGTAAAGGAAAAAATGAGCAAGCAATATTTTTATAACGGTTTCTATTTTTACTTCTTTTTTAAAAGACGTTCGGGACTGTTGTAGTATATATTTAAAACATATAAACAAATGAAGTCCCGTAGCAAACGGGACTTTTTTTTGTTTAAAATCGTTGAGTTTTAAACTATTCTGAACTTGAGTTAGGATATATCAAAATTGAAAATTTAGTTTAAGATGAGTAAAGTTACTAGCGAAGCTCTGAATTTTCAGAGCATAAACAATAATTCCCTCCTCCTGCATCCGACGAGCGATGTAAGAGCGAGAGGAATACACGGATAGGGAGGAATTATGAGTTTAAAAATAGCCATACAGGGAATAAAGGGTTCCAACCACCATCAGGTGGCTTTGGACTACTTTGGCAGCGAAATAGAATTGGACGAGTGTCTTTCTTTTGATGCCTTGGTTCAGGATTTGTTGGACAACAAAGCGGATAAGGGCATCATGGCAATTGAAAATTCTATCGCCGGTTCCATTATCCCAAACTACGCTTTGGTGTTCCATAACAATTTGCACATCATCGGGGAGCATTACCTGAATATACACCATCATTTAATGGTACGGAAAGGACAACAACTGTCCGATATTACGGAAGTTAGTTCGCATCCCATGGCATTACTTCAATGTAAGGAGTTTTTCAAACAATATCCAAATATCCGATTGGTAGAAGATGTGGATACCGCGGAGACTGCAAAGCGCATCCAAGAGCAAAATTTACCTCATGTGGCAGCGATAGCGCCTAAAGTAGCAGCGCAATTATATGGTTTGGACATCGTAGCGGACAACATACAGACCATTAAGAATAACGCCACTAGATTTATCATTGTAAAGACAAAAAATAAAGTGCTGCCTAAGGAGGAAATAAACAAAGCTTCCGTGAGGTTCGTTACCGATCACAAGCGCGGTAGTTTGGCGGCTGTGCTTAATGTAATGAGCGATTGTAGAATGAATTTGACCAAAATACAATCCTTACCGGTAATAGAAACGCCTTGGAAGTATGCCTTCTTTGTAGATATAACCTTTAATGATTATGCCGATTTCGGTAAAGCAAAAGCCTTGTTGGATATCATGACAGAAGAATTTAAGGTTTTGGGAGAATATAAAAATGCCATGATATGATACAAACGGCGAAAAGATTAGAAACAGTTCAGGAATACTACTTCTCAAAAAAGTTGCGGGAGGTACGTGGATTAATGGCCGCAGGCAAACCTATTATAAATATGGGTATTGGAAGTCCGGACTTAGCGCCATCCGATGAAGTGATTGCCAGCATGCAATCAGCAATCTTGGAACCTGGAGCCCATCAATATCAAAGCTACCAGGGACTGCCTGCACTGCGCGCTGCGTTTGCGTCTTTTTATCGGAACAAGTTTAATGTTACATTGGATGCGGACTCCGAGATTTTGCCCTTAATGGGTTCCAAGGAAGGTATCATGCATATAAGCATGGCTTTTTTGAACGTGGGCGATGCCGTACTCATTCCCGATCCAGGGTATCCTACGTATACGTCAGTTACTAACTTGGTCGGTGCAACTCCTCTTATGTATGACCTTACCGGACAGAATAATTGGCTGCCCGATATGCACAAGCTGGAACAAATGGATTTGAGTAAGGTGAAATTGATGTGGATCAGTTACCCGAATATGCCTACCGGTGCTCGTATTACCTTAGAAAAGATGCGAACACTTGTCTCTTTCGCAAAAAAGCATCAAATATTACTCGTAAATGACAATCCTTATAGTTTTGTCTTGAACGATTCGCCTACCAGTATTTTTCAGGTAGCTGGAGCTAAAGAAGTGGCATTGGAGTTGAATTCCCTTAGTAAAACTTTTAACATGGCCGGATGGCGTGTCGGGATGGTCAGCGGAAATGCGGAGCATATCAATGCCGTATTGAAGATCAAGAGTAATATGGATAGCGGAATGTTTTACGGCGTGCAGCAAGGGGCGATTACTGCCCTAAAAAGTGGGGATGCATGGTTCCACGGACTGGACCGTACATATAACAAAAGAAGGGAGTTGATGTTTCAATTGGTAGATTTGATAGGTGCCACCTACGACCCGAATGCGGCAGGTATGTTTATATGGGCAAAGCTACCCAAAGGGGCAAAGTCATCTGAGGACTTTATTGACGAGTTGTTGTATGATAAGGATATTTTCATTGCACCAGGAACCATTTTTGGAAATAACGGTGAAGGGTATATTCGGTTTTCGCTTTGTGTGACCGAAGAAAAAATTAAAGAGGCTATAAGTAGATTTGAATAGTGAGATGTCAGAAGTGAGACAAAGTAAATCAAGCTAAATTCTCACATCCAGTATCTAATATCTAAAAATGATATGAATGTTTTTGTAGTTGGTATCGGTTTAATTGGAGGGTCATTTGTAAAGGATGTAAAGGCTAAAATGCCCGAGGCCAAAATTTACGGAATAGATGTTAATTTAGCTCATTTAGAGGAGGCATTTTCCTTGGGCCTTATCGATGAAAAGGCGAGCTATGATGATTTGCATTCAGCGGATTTTGTGATGGTTAGTGTACCGGTAGATGTCATGTTGCAAGAGCTTCCCAAGATTCTGGATAAGGTTTCTGATGAATGCGTGGTGTGTGACGCAGGCTCCACAAAAGAACTCTTGTGTGCAGCATTGGAAAATCATCCTAAACGACGTAATTTTTTAGCGTGTCACCCTATTGCCGGTACGGAGTTTTCTGGTCCTTCAGCAGCCATTAACGGACTCTATGATGGTAAGACCAATATTATTTGCGAGGTAGAGAAAACAGCCTTTGCTTTGCAAGAAAGAGCTTTGGAAATCTTTCAATTGTTGGGAATGCGCATACGGTATATGAATCCTAAAGCACATGATAAGCATATTGCCTATGTATCCCATTTGTCCCATATCAGTTCCTTTATGTTGGGTAAAACGGTCATAGAAAAGGAGAAGAACGAACGTGATATTTTTGATATGGCCGGGAGTGGATTTGAAAGTACCGTGCGATTGGCCAAAAGCTCGCCTGCTATGTGGACCCCTATTTTCAAACAGAATAAAGATAATGTTATCGAGACCTTAGAGGAGTATATTCAAAATTTATCCGAATTCAAAGAATTACTTTTACAGGATGATTATGAAGGTATTTATAACCAGATGAACAGCACAAACAAGATAAAAGCAATTTTAAAAGGGCTACCGGCCAATAAAATTATAAGTAAAAAGGAGAATTAATAATAAGAACACTTAATAATTAAATAGACGAAGTCTAAAAAATGTAAAACAAGAATACCTTTACCCTTTTGCAGTTTTAAGACTTCACCAAAAACAAAGTAATGGAGAATACAAAAGAAATGAGAACATGGTTGGACGATATGGGTTTAGATCATCCACTAGTGATAGCAGGGCCATGTAGTGCGGAAACCGAGGAACAAGTATTGCGTATAGCGCATGAACTAAAGGATACCGATGTAAATTATTACCGAGCAGGTATTTGGAAACCAAGGACCCGACCGGGAAATTTTGAAGGTGTTGGTGCCTTAGGTTTAAAATGGTTACAGAAAGTAAAGGCCGAAACAGGTCTTAAAACCGCTACTGAAGTTGCCAATCGCGCCCATGTAGAGTTAGCCTTGGAGCATGATGTAGATTTACTTTGGATCGGTGCTCGTTCTACCGTGAGTCCGTTTATTATGCAAGAATTGGCAGATGCTTTGGAAGGAACGGATAAAATAGTCTTGGTAAAGAATCCCGTTAATCCCGATTTGGCTTTATGGTTGGGCGGTATCGAAAGGTTGCACACTGCTGGCATCAAAAAATTAGGCGCCATCCATAGAGGATTTTCTACGTATGAGAAATCAAAGTACAGAAATATACCGGAGTGGCAATTGGCAATCGAGTTTCAGAATAAATTTCCGGATTTGCCTTTGATCAATGATCCATCGCACATAACAGGAAAGCGTGATATGATCTTTGACGTATCACAGACCGCTTTGGATTTGAATTTTGACGGGTTGATGATCGAAACCCATTTTGACCCGGACAACGCTTGGAGTGATGCCGCACAACAGGTTACACCAGCTACCTTGGTGCAGATTATGCGGGATTTGAAAATTAGAAAAGAGTCTGATCCAGAGGCAGAATATAACAGTCAGTTAAGTAACTTAAGAGCGCAGATTGATGTTATTGACAATCAACTGATAGAGACCTTAGGTAAGCGAATGAAGATATCCGATGGCATTGGTCAGCTTAAAAAATCCAGAAACGTAGCTGTTTTGCAATCCAATCGTTGGAACGAGATATTAGGTAAAATGATTTTGGAAGGTGAAAGCAAAGGCCTTAGCGAAGAATTTGTATTGCGCATGTTCAAGGCTATTCACCAAGAATCTATAAACCATCAAGAGAAAATAGTAAAAGCTTAAATACTAAAAAACCCCGACTTTTATAGTCGGGGTTTTTTAATTATGACAAGTCAGTTTTCCAACCCAAGTTGGAGTGCTGACTTTTTTATGTGTTTATTTCTTGAAGATATAACGTGTGATAAAAATACCGGAACCATCTCCTTTTCCACTGTCACTTTCAACGGCACTTGTAACGAAAGCTAACTCCCAGCCTTCGGCAACCATGGCATTTATTTTTGAAGTGATAATAGCATCGTTAGCTGCAATGTTCTGAAAACGAATACCTGCAATATTAAAGAAGTTCAATAATTTGGTCTCATCAAAATCCTTTACCCTAATCTCATCTCTTTTAGACTTGTTTCGACCATTGTCATCCTCGGTTTGAGTAGAGGTAAATTCGCTAAAATCCTTTTCTTCGTTACCATCAATTATTCTTGATCGCCCAAGACCACTGGAAACGATAGATTCTACACTGGTGATAACTTTATACTGTTGCGCATTCATTTCAAACGTACAGGCTAATGCAACGAAAGCGATAAAAATAATTTTCTTCATAATTGGTTGGATTTAGTTTTTAATCATAAGTTAAACTTGGTAATTTAAATTTTATTGTTCTACTGGATTATTAATGCTTGATGCCATCTAATCAAATAGCTTTTCGTGTTCTTTTTAATCTTTGATTTAATTCCTTAAATTAATGTACTTTTAAGCTCTTTAACAGTAAAACTTTAGATATGAGATTATTGAAATTTAGTATGGTTGTTGTGATTTTAATATTTGAAAGTTGCAGTGCTTATTTAACTAGCTCAGAGAATGTTAGCAAAGTTAAAAAATCATATGAAAAGATATTGGTAGTAGGGCGTTCTAAAGATAAGATTGCAAGAATAAAGTTTGAAAATGAAGTAGTTGCCCAACTAAATCAAAAGGGAGTGAATGCAATGGCATCGTCAGACATTGACGGGACCAAAATTTTAAGTGATAATTTAACGGAAAATCAAACCGAAGCCTTAAGGGCCGAGTTGGTTTCCCTAGGTTTTGATGGTGTAATAATTACCAACTTAATCAATACAGAGGAATATACTGATGTTATACCTGGAAATTCTTCTACCACCTATATTCCCACTAGATACGGTAGATTTGGTCGTCATATAGGTTTCTACCCAGTGTCTACCTGGGAGCCAGATCAACTACAGACGGGAACAAAGTATATTTTTGAAAGTACTTTCTACAACATTATTAATAAAGAAGGTGATAATTTGGAATGGGTAGGTCGCTTTGAACTTAAAAATCCTTCATCAATAGATAAAATCGCCAATAATTACGCTAAAGAATTGGTTACCGTATTAACGAAAGAGAGTATTAGAACAAACCAGTGAATACTGTTTAATACTATGGTTGTTAAGGCCTATTTAGATTGGGTAATGTATTTTTCTACCACTACGGCAGTTACAATAACAATATAAAACTGCCCTATTAATCCACATAATACAGTTGCTTTTTGAGCGATTGGAGCAATGGGAATTATATCTCCATAACCGATGGTGAGCATTGTTATATAACTATAATACAACAGGGCATCTGCCTTTTGGCCAATTTCGGCCACTAACATACTGTTGCCTGCAAAGGACCCTGGGGTAAACAATTCTATAGCAAAAAAGAAAAAAAATGAGAGAATACCAAGGGATAGGTAGGCGCTCATCAACCCTATAATTACGTTCTTCCCTACTTTTTTCGCATGCCATACCTGGGTTATGATTTCTATGGTTACGAGCACATAGAAAAACGTGTAAATAGCCAAACGTATAATTTCATAGTTCGGTGTAATGCCTAGTTTTTGAATAGTATTATAGGTGAAAAATAGTATTCCTAAGACTAATAGTATAAAATAACCACGCAAAAGTTTCTTGCTTTTTGATACCAACACTAGTCCTGATAAAAAGTTCAACAAGAAAAAAAGATGAATAATCTTCTCTTGAAAAACACCCAATGGGAATACCAAGGAGCCAAACAGAACAGCAAGCATGGTAACGAAGAACAGCTCGAACCTAATATGGTATATTTTTTTGACCATTAATCTTTCATCAAATCAGTGTCAAAATTGTAATCTCGGTAGTCTACCTTATAAACGGCACTATAGAAGGTTGGAATAAAAATAAGGGTAATAACGGTACCAAAAAGTAACCCTACCATGATACTAACGGCCATACCTTCCCACATTTCCCCGCCACTCAAATAAAGAGGAATTAATCCGAGCACTGTAGTGAAAGTAGCAAGTAGAATTGGTCTAAAACGCTGTAAACAGGCCGTTATTACCGCATCTTTTTCTGCTCTTTTAAGTACATTTTGTTCCACTTCCATGCGGTCAATCAGTACTATTGCATTGTTGATTACGATACCGGCTAAAGAGATTACACCCAAAAATGGCATGAAACCAAAAGGTTCTTGAAATAACAACAAACCAATTACGACGCCTATTATAGCCAAAGGAATAGTTAAGCAGACCATGGTCATTTTTCGGAACGAATTAAATTGAATGATCAAAAGCAACACGATTATAAATCCTGATAAGGGTAGGTATTTGATTACTGCGCCCATATTTTCTGCTGTGTTTTCCGCATCGCCCCCAAATTTAAAATTGTAATCTGCTTTCCATGTTGCTTTTTGCTCTTCTAGCCAAGGGGTAATTTCCTTGGTAATGGCAGATGCATTGGCGTCAGCTCTAAGTTCACTAGAGACAATTACGGTTCTATAAATATCCAAGCGTTTGATTTTGCTGTATTGCCATTTTGGAACAATGCTTGCTACTTGTAATAGCGGAATGCTTTTCCCCGTAGATTGTGAATATACATTTAGGGTTTCCAACGACTCAAGACTCTGTTGCTGACTTGCATCACTTCGCATCACAATTGGGATGGATTTGTCGTCCTCACGATATTCTCCTGTTTTAAATCCGTCTAAAACGGTTTGCAGTGATGTGGCAATATCTTGATTGGATACTCCTGCAGTTTGCGCTCTGGTCTGATCAATATTTATGATGAACTTTTTACTTTTTGGTCCCCAATCATCCTTGATGTTCTTCGTGCCATTGATCTCGGTAAGTTTGGCTTTTACTTCGTTGGCGATATTGGCCAGTTCATCCGGTTCAGGACCCGATATTTTCACTTCAATTGGGGTGCCACCACCACCAGAACCCAATAATCCTACTTTTATATCTGCGTTTGGAAAGTTCTGAAAGCAGTAATTATCCAGTTTGGTCACGATGTCATTATTGTATATGAAGTCTGATGTATTGACCAACAAGTGGGCATAGCTAGAATTGGCCTCGTCCGGTTGATACCCCAAATCATAGGAATCTGGACCCTCACCTATATAAGAAGACCAATCTACAATGCCATTGGGCTTTTGTTCATTGATCTGTAGTGAATCTGAAATGAATTTCTCGATTTGGAGAACTACGTCTTGGGTTGTTTCAATTTTTGTGCCCAAAGGCATATTAATGTCAATGGTCACCATATTTCTGTCACTATCCGGAAAGAAAACAAAAGGCACTTTGGTGAAACCGTAGATGGCCAGAAAAAATGCCACAAAAATACTGATGAGAACGACCCATTTGTGGGCTAGCGCTTTAAGGATCAAGTCTTTGTAATATTCTTTAAGCAAATTGATTATACCATCTATGAAACTTTCCTTTTTCTCTTCTCTTGGAGTAATCTTTAAAAAAAGGTAGCAGAACAGGGTAATAACCGTTAAAGCCATAATCCAGGAAGAAAGTAAGGCCAATGAGATAACCACAAAAATTGGTCCTACAATATCACCCATGGTGGACTTGGCCAAATAAAAGGATAAAAAGGCCGCGGACGTGGTAAGGGTAGAAATCAACAATGGCGTGAAGAGTTCGGAGCAAGCATCAATGGCTGCCTGTTTTTTAGGTATTCCCTGCTCCAATTTTACCATAATGGTCTCTGCCACAACAATAGCGTTATCGACCATCATGCCCAATGCCATAATCAAAGCCGCCAGTGTTACTTGGTTTAGACCCATACCAATGAGGCCCATGAGCATTAAGGTCATCACCACTACTATCGGGATTAAACTTGCTATGATACTACCAGAGCGGAAACCCAAGAAAACCAGCATCACAATCAATACAATGCCTATGGATTGTAGAAGGTTGATTACAAAGTCACTGATCTTTACATCAATATATGTGTCCAATGAAGAAAGTCTGCTTAATTCCAGACCTACAGGCAGTTTTTGTTTCCATTTGGTCAAGACTTCGTCAACGTCCTGCCCTAACTTAATTACATTAGATCCTTCTTTTAAGTTGATGTGTAACGATATGGCATCCAATCCATTAACCCGTACCTTTTGTTTTGGCGGGTCTATATATGATTGGGTTATGGTGGTAATATCTCCCAGTGGTAATAATTGCGTACCATTTGCACCTACAGGGATCAGGGTCTCCTTGATATCATTGAGCGAGTTGAAATTACCGGTGGGCTCTAGAATGATGCGTTCGTCATTAAGGTTGATTTGCCCACCACTGCTCAAAATATTGGTGGAGGAGATGATGCTCTGTAACCTACTGGCAGAAAGTCCGTACTCCTTTAATTTGGCGTTATCAAACTCTACAAATATCCTTTCTTCCTGTACACCGCCCAATTCTACCTTTGCGGCATCGGGAAGCTTGATAAGATCGTCCTTAAGGTCATCAATATATTCTTTCATTTCGGCATAGGAATAGCCGTCAGTGGTCATTCCTACTACGATGCCGTAAACATCGCCAATGCCATCGTCTTTTAAATCTGGCCGCACACCTTGGGGTAGCCCTTGAATATCCCCTAGTTTTCTTCGTAGCCTATCCCAAACGGCCTGCATATCTTCTGGGGCTACTTCATCTTTAAGGGTTATTGCAACTACAGAAAGTTCTGTCCTAGAGGTACTTGATACTTCTTTGAGTTCGGGAAGTTCTTGTGCTACTTTTTCAATTTTATCGGTAACTAATAGTTCTACTCGTTCGGGGCTCGCTCCAGGAAAAAATGAGACCACTGTAGCTACCCTAACCGTGTAAGGCGGCATGCTGTCTCTGGGCAATGATTGGTACAATACAATACCCAATAGCATTATAGTGGCCAAGACAGTAAATGTTATTCGGTTTTTAGTGATGGAAAACTTGGTAAGATTCATGTACTTTTCTTTTAGACAATAAATTATTGTAATGAAACTTCTTGTCCATCTAATAGGGTTTGTAGTCCCGCTGTGGCAATTTTCTGTCCTTCTTTAAGGCCTTCAACAATTTCAAATCCGTCAGAGTTTAAGTTTCTAACAGTAACAGGGTTCTTTTTTACAATTGTTTTACCTTCTTCATCTGCAATCAGAAAAACAAATCTGCCATCACTATCCTCACCAACAGCATGTGCCGGTATTCTTAGTGCTTGGCGTTGTTCGTTGTTTTCACTGAGTTTAAAAGTTACATTGGCCGCCATTCCGGTTTTAATATCTTCTGTAGGTTCATTTAATTTTACTCTTGCCGGGTACGTTGCCGTATTTGTATCTACTGCTGGGGACAATTCCGTTACCTTTCCTCTAAAAGTTTTATCTGGAATAGATGATAAGGTAATATCCACAGGCATGTTTATATTCACTTTATTGATAATACTTTCTGGAAGACCTAAGGCAATTTCCATTTCGGTGCCTGCATTTAAAACGGCAATGGTCTGGCCCGGACTCACATTTTCGTCCACTTCTGCCGTAACCGAAGTGATTATGCCATTTTCCGGGGCATAGAGGTAGCCATAGTTAATTTGTTCTTGTTGAATGGAAACGCTCCTTTTTGCAGATTCATAGCCTTGTTCCGCATTTTTATAAGCGTTTTTAGCAGATTCAAAATCTGTTAAGGAAGCACTTCCCTTTTCGTAAAGCACCCTAAACCGGTCTAACGAAAGTTTAGCCGTGTTCATTTGAGATTCCGCACTGTTTAAGGAAGAAACGGCGCGTTCGTAATTTAATCTTGCCGCCACATTGTCCAATTTCCCCAAAAGTTGTCCTTTTTTGACGACCTCCCCAAGTTTAATGTCCAATTCCATTAAAATACCGGTGTTCCTAAAACTCAAATTAATAATCTTTTCGGTTCTGGCCGTACCACTGAAGGTTCTTTCTTTGGCCCCATTGGCGTAAGAAACTTCCGTATACTCAACTGGGCGAATAAATTCTTCTTGCACCTTTTTTTCACCAGAGCAGCTAAAAATTCCTACGGCCATGGTGAGTAAACCGATTTTTTTTACATAATGATTGCTTGTCATAATCTTTAGCATCTAGTTAGTTCTTTTGGTCGTAATTTTCAATTAGGAACTCCGTAAATCGTTGTTTGAAATTATCGTTCTCTTCTTTGGTATGAAGCAAAAAGTTGTACCCCATAAACCGTTCTAATTGAATGGTGTTTAATAAAAAGTTATAGGTTGCACTTGCCTGGGAGAGTTGCGCTTGGAGATAGTTGTTCTGCGCATCAATTAATTGAATGATGCTGACCGCCCCTTCTGAGTATGCGGTTTGTACCAATTCTAAAGACTCTTGTGCGGCTTTAACGGATACCTCAGATAATCGTATGTTAGCTACTTGATTGATTACGTTCAAAACTCCCGTACTTATATTGCTTTCTATGGCCAGTTCCGTATTTTCCATATTAATTTCCAATTGCTCTTTTTGGATTTTTGCGGTCTGCATATTGATCTTGTTTCTAAAACGATTTAAAATGGGCAGTGAAACGTTGACACCTACATTATAATTATTGCTTGGGTCTAAATTAAGACTGCCAACGCCCCATTGATTAAAGTTCTGGTTTAAATTACCCTGCAGTGCTATGGTAGGGATGAGACGTCCAAAGGAATTTAATTTAAAATTACGTTCTACCGCTTTGAGATTGTAATTTAATGAGGAGAGTTCCGGCGAATTATTTTTGGCTTCTTCAATTAAAAATGCCACAAAGGGGTCTTTTAGTAATGGATTGTCCAAGAGTTCCGCAAGTTGTTCGTAATTATATTCTTGAAAAACACCTATTCCCAATGCGGCATTTACCACATCAAGCTCAAAATCAATAGGATTATTAAGTAATTGGTTGATGCGAATATTGGCCTGTTCCAGTTGGTTGATGGCCTCAATTAAAGTCTGGGTATTCTGTGCCTTTTGACTTTGAAACCGCAACATGTCCGATTTACCCGCTTGTCCAGCTTCAAAATTTTGTGTGGCCAGTTTTAAATTTTCCTTGGTAAGTTGTAGGTTCTGACTTTGAATTTTTAGGTTCACCTTACTGATCAAGGCATTGAAATATAAGTTTGAAGCTTCTAAAACAGCATCCAGTTCCGCAGCGTTAAAATTGGCTTGTTCCGCTTTCTGTAAATTCTTTTGTACGGTAATATTGGCGCTTGCCGCTTCAGAATATACGGTTTGATTGAGCTGAATGTTACCATCGGTTGAAAATTCTGGGGCCAAAGGTGCAGCGGCAACACGCTCGTCAATATTCCTTAACGTAGCATTGGCAGTTATATCAGGATAATAATTGCTTTCGGCGGTCTTTACATCTTGTTGGCTTAACTCCACATCTTTTTGTCTGGATTGTAGAAAAAGGTTCCGTTCAAAATTGTCATTGATAATATCCAGAAGGGAGTATGTTTTTTCTGAAAGTTGGTTTTCAATTTTACCCACAAAATCAGTTTTAGCAATTAAGCTGTATCTAATGGGAATACCCAACTTTTGCATGGTATTGAAGTTGGTAGTAAGCCGCTGTTCAAAGTCAATAAAAACCTTTTGTTCAGATAAGGGGTAGCCATTAACATACGCCTCAATGGTCAAAGCAATACGCCTAAATATCTGATTGGTATTGTCTTCGCTGTTATTGGTTGCCATAATGCCCAATGAAACATCTTTAGGACCTGTTCCAATAAAAGATGCGATACCACTTTCGATAAAAACGGTACTTAACGTCTCTACTTCCTCATCTTCGAGAAAAAACCCGCCGGCCAAATAAATGGCTTCGATATCCTGAAGATTTGAAGCAATGTCTTCAATGTTTTCAAAAGGGATGATTGTATAGTCTGTATCTGTATCCTTTACTATGTCATTGAACATATCTGTTAATGGAAGCGTTTCGGCGATTCCTTTTTCAATGGCTATACCTACTGTTTTATAGTCTGAAAGTTCTTTTAAGGTCTGTAAGTCCTGTTTAAAGGATTGTACCCCCATGAGATAGGTGAAGTTTTCAATACCTGAGGTTTGTTTATTTAAATCAATAGTGTTTAAATCCGAGTTAATAGAGCCGAACAGAATAGTTGGTTTTAGATGTTCGGTTATGTTCTGTATGACTATACTACTGGCGTACCCTATGCCTATAATAATATTTGCTTCGCTGTTGATCAAGCTTTTATAGTTGTTCTGCGCAATATCAATATTAAAATTATGAACTAGTTGTAAACTCCTAGGGAATACGATGATTGCATCTTCACCAACAACAGCTTTAATTTCGTTTTGTAAACGATCTAAAAGAATTTCCGTTTCTGCGGTTTCTGCATCCAACATTAAACCTACAGTATAGGTTTGTTTGCTCTGTGACCAACCAAAGAAACCAAATAACAAAACCACGACACTTGCAATTAACTTTAAGGGTATTCTCATAGTATTTTGGTACAGTATTTTGATGTACTTTATTGAATCTAAATTATTTGTTTTCTATAGTGTATTCCCTTAAAAACAATATCTCTGAACAAAAGCATTCGATATAAGGTATGCTTCATGTAAGCTTGCTTGCCATTGATAATAGTCTCTGTTAATAATTAGGGAGAAAAATTATTTTGTTAAAAATATCAAAATTTTTATTAGAATTATATAATTACAGTGATTCCTACGTATTTGGAGTGAAAATTTTTGTGAACGATTTAATTCCATATTAGGAATAATTAAAAGATTGTAGGAATGTTAGTCACGTTTTAATAGGTGCTGTTCAAAGGTGTAATAAGATAATTCTCGTTCATAGCATTTTTGTTTTATCAATTAAGCTAAAAACAGTAACTTAATTTTTATCATTTAGGTAGTTCCCCTTTGTTTACATCAATAATATCGTTTCTTTGTTACTGATTAATTGTTTTCAATTCGCTTTAAATGGTGGGAATAGTTTATAAATCTACAGGAAG
>CAYGUY010000085.1:0-16761 GCA_964353165.1 uncultured Maribacter sp. | reverse complement strand
TGGCAGGGCAGCAATTTAAAGTTGCAAAAGACCAGAAAGTGTACGTTCACCGTTTACAAACAGAAGAAGGAAAAAAGGTAACTTTTGACAATGTTCTTCTTTTGGATGATGGTACGAACGTTACTGTTGGCGCCCCAGCTATAGACGGAGCCGCTGTTGAGGCTAAAGTCATTAAGCACCTAAGAGGTGATAAAGTAATTGTCTTTCACAAGAAAAGACGTAAGGGTTACAGAAAGAAAAATGGTCACCGACAGTCTTTGACCGAAATCGTAATCGAGAGTATCGTTGCGAAGGGTGCCAAGAAAACAAAGGCAGCAGAACCTAAAACGGCCGCCCCCAAAAAAGAGGCTGCACCGAAAGCTGTAGCTCCTAAAAAAGAAGCTGCGCCTAAGAAGGCTGCGGCACCAAAGTCCACCAAGGCGGATGATTTGAAAAAAGTGGAAGGTATTGGCCCTAAAATTGCCGAAACCTTGGCAGCTGCTGGAATTTCAACTTTTGCGGAATTGGCAAAAGCTACACCGGCCAAAATTGCTGAAATAATAGCAGACGTTCGTGGAAATCACGTAACGGATACTTGGCCAGCACAAGCTAAATTAGCTGCTGAAGGTAAATGGGATGAGTTAAAGAAATGGCAAGACGAATTAGATGGTGGTAAGGCATAATTGCCAACTACTTTAAGTATAACTTATTTTCCGTGACCTCACGGAATCAAAAACCGTAACAAAATGGCACATAAAAAAGGTGTAGGTAGTTCTAAAAACGGTAGGGAATCGGAATCGAAACGCTTAGGTGTTAAGATTTTTGGTGGCCAAGCTGCGATTGCTGGTAACATTCTTGTTAGACAGCGTGGAACAAGACATAACCCAGGTGAAAATGTTTATGCTGGAAAAGATCACACATTACATGCACGTGTAGATGGTCTAGTAAAGTTTGAAAAGAAAGCGGGAGGAAAATCTTTCGTTTCTATTGAGCCATTTGAGGCTTAGAAAGTAAAAACGTATTTAAAAACTTGCCTAATGGCAGGTTTTTTATTTTAACCTACACACTTTCAATACGTTAGTATTATTTTGTTATAGATTAAAGCCGTTACATAAACAACTGAGGGCTAGTTATAACCAAACAAAATCCAATACATTCATGTTGGAACTCTTGGATGGCAATCTATTGAGTAAGAATTGGCAATGGTGTAATATCGTAAGTAATGCAGCTACTTAGAGGGTATGCTAGCCGAAAATTAAACGGATTAAAAATTAATTGTATTTAGCCCTTGTCCTTGGACAAGGGCTTTTTAGTTTAACTAAAGGTTAGGACAGTGTAAAAACGAATTAAACTCCAGCGTTTTAAAGTGTATTGTTAATACAAACTTCAAATTTAGAAAACACGCGTTATTGCATTATCCAATTTCTTTGTGGTCTAACTAAACCACACTGAAAATGAAAAATTATTTATTGCTTATTCTTTTATTAATGCCGATACTCATCTGGGCGCAAACGGGGAATATACAAGGCACAATATCCGATGAAAATGGTATTTACCTTCCGGGTGCCAACCTCATGATTCCTGAATTGTCCAAAGGAGCGATTTCCGATTTTGATGGCAGGTTCACCTTGGTAGACCTTCCAGTGGGAACTTATATCTTAAAGGTTTCCTATTTAGGATATGCCGATGTAGAAAGGGAAGTGACCGTTATCGCGAACAAAACTGCCGAGGTCTCTTTGTTCATTGAGCAAAAAACTATGGAGCTTGATGGTGTTGAGATCACTGCATACGGACTGGGCGGACAATCGAAAGCGCTAAACACCCAAAAAAACAACCTTAATATTACCAATATTGTATCTACCGATCAAATTGGAAAATTTCCGGATGCCAATATCGGTGATGCAGTAAAAAGGATACCTGGCATTACCATGCAGGTCGATCAGGGGGAAGCGCGAAACGTTATTGTCCGTGGTCTTTCTCCACAATTGAATTCAGTTACTTTAAACGGCAGCAGAATACCATCTGCTGAAGGCGACAATAGAAACGTGCAGATGGATTTGATACCCTCGGATATGATTCAAACCATTGAGGTAAGCAAAGCGGTAACCCCAGATATGGATGCCGATGCTTTGGGTGGATCTATAAATTTGATAACTAGAACATCGCCACAGGGTTTCAGATTATCTGCAACATTAGGTTCGGGGATCAATTTTATTACGGACAAACCTATTTTAAACGGCTCCATTCTGTTGGGAGACAGAACTAAGAACGATAAGTTTGGATGGATGATTTCCGTGTCCGGTAATGACAATGACTTTGGTTCGGATAATGTGGAAGCGGAGTGGACAGACGAGTTTGAATTCAATACAGGAGTTCAGGATGCTGATGGTGAGGATATTTTGGAAGAAGTAGATGTAAATCCGTATACGAACGTGAACGAACAACGTACCTATTTGGTGCAACGGATCAGGCGAAGTTTCTCTGCCAATATGGATTATAAATTCGATGCTAACAACACCATTTTTTTAAAGACCATGTACAACTGGAGGGACGATCGTGAAAATAGATATGTACTGGCGCAGGAAATTTTAGATGCGGAGGATATAGCGGCTGGCGATTTTACGATAACCAATGGCAATCCCACCCGTTTTCCCGTAGAGGCGGTGCGAGAAACCAAGGGCGGATTGGACGATAGACGAAGTAAGAACAGAAGGTTGGAAGATCAGCGCATGCAAAATTATAGTTTGGGCGGTAATCATTTGTTCGGTTCGTTAAAGATGGATTGGATGACCTCCTACGCACAGGCATCGGAAGAACGATTGAACGAACGTTACGCCGTTTTTGCATCGGAATATATAGTGAACAATGATAATACTGATTCCCGATTTCCTTTAATGACGGCAGAAGATGCATCTGATGCCAATAGTTTAGACGGTTTTGAATATGATGAAATCACCAACGAGAATCAATATACAGAAGAGGAAGACATCAATCTTTTTGTAAATTTTCAATTGCCAGTAGATTTCTTTAGCAAAGGGGATGGTAACATTAAGTTTGGTGCAAGGGGAAGATTCAAAAATAAGTTTAGGGATAACGATTTTTTTGAAGTCGATTTGGAGGATGATTTCCCTACGCTCGCCAATGTACCAGTTACCGACCAGACGGATGCTGATTTTCTTGCTGGAAGCCAGTACAAAGCAGGTTTATATCCGGATGAAGTTTGGTTGGGACGTTTAGACCTGTCGAATGGTGAACTGTTACAGGACGAATTTTTGGCAGAAAATTATGATGTAAACGAAAATGTATGGGCGGGCTATTTGATGTTCAACCAAAAGCTTTCAGACAAGTTAAGTTTGCTTGCAGGTGTACGCGTAGAAAATACGCAACTGGACTCAGAAGGGTTTAGTCTTACTTTTATAGAGGAAGATGAGGATAACGGTATTGAGGAAGCAATAGTTGTAGAAGAGGTAAGTGGTGAAAGTTCTTATACCAATATTCTGCCCGGTATCCATTTGAAGTATGATATTTCGGATAGAACCATTTTGCGCCTCGCTTGGACGAATACCCTGGCACGACCTAATTACGTAGATCTCATTCCACGGGTAGAGATTATAAACGAGGATGACGAAATTGTAATAGGGAACCCAGAGTTGGAAGCGACAACATCTATGAACTTTGATGTTATGGCAGAGCATTATTTTGAAAGCGTAGGTTTGATTTCCGGTGGAGTATTCTATAAGGATATCAAGGATTTTATATTTACCAGTATCAGCGAGGTATCGGATAATTCGTTTGGTACGGAGTCGGTTGGTTATGATTTGTTTCAACCCTTGAACGGGGATGCTGCTACCATATTAGGTGCGGAGTTCGCATTTCAACGTCAACTGGATTTTCTACCTGGTTTTGCGAAAAATTTCAGCCTTTACCTTAATTACACGTTTCTGACTTCGAGCGCAGACGGTATTACGAATGAAGATGGAGATGTAAGAACGGATATAGATCTACCCAATACTGCACCCAATATGTTTAATGGCTCCTTGGGCTATGCTGATAGAAAATTTAGGGCACGTTTGTCCGCTAATTTTTCTGATTCCTATATTGATGAAATCGGGGGGAGTTCGTTTGAAGATAGGCACTATGATGTGCAGTTTTTCCTAGATTTTAACGCCTCCTTTCAAGTGAATTCCAATCTAAGCGTATATGCAGATTTAAACAATATTACCAACCAGCCATTGCGTTATTTTCAAGGCATAAAGGAACGCACGCAGCAGGTAGAATTTTATGGACAACGATTTACCTTCGGTTTAAAATATGACCTCTTTAAAAAGTAAAGAAACGATTAGTGGCGGTATCAAGGCAGTCGGTTGGTCAGGTTGTGTTGTTTTTGCTGTCAAATTAAAGGGCCAAAGAAATTATGAAAGTTTTGCAAAAGAATACTACAGTACTCCATACCATGAAAAAACTAGCTTATGTATTACTTGTCATTGGTTGTATAAGTGCCTGCAACAGGAGCAAACTAACTCCGATTGCTCCGGATGTTATTACGGAATTCACGCTTAACGATACGGATGATCCAGCAATATGGGTTCATCCTGTCGATGCATCAAAAAGTATTGTTTTCGGCACCGATAAGGAAAGCAACGGGGCTATTTACGCTTTTGATCTGGACGGAAAGATTATCGACTCAAAAACAATACGGAACATCCAACGTCCAAATAATGTAGATGTGGAATATGGTTTTCGGTTAAATGATTCAACGTTTACAGATGTGCTTGTTTTCACGGAAAGGGAGAAACAGCAGATAAGGATGTTCTCGGTGCCGGATATGAAACCATTGGATAATGGTGGCTTTAAGGTGTTTACCGATGAAACGCTAGTTGAAAATAAATTACCTATGGGAGTAAGTCTGTACAAATCCCCTAAGGATGCTAAAATTTACGCTATTGTAGGCAGAAAGACCGGCCCTAGAGAAAAATACCTATATCAATACGAACTGAAGTCCCATAGCACAGGGGTACAGGCTAATCTAGTCCGTAAATTTGGTTCTTTTAGTGGGCAAAAGGAAATTGAGGCTATTGCCATAGACGATGAAAAGGGATTCGTGTATTATTCCGATGAAGGTGTTTGTATAAAAAAATACTACGCGGAACCTAGTATGGGAAACACTGAGATTTCCTGCTTTGGAGGAGACTATTTTATCGAAGATATTGAGGGGATTTCTATAGCCAGCTATCCTAATGGAAAGGGATTTCTAATTGTTTCCAATCAACAAAAAGGAGAGTTCAACATATTCAAACGCACGGATAATTCCTTTGTAAAAGCCTTAGACCTTTCCACTATAGAAACAGATGGTTGTGAGGTGGTTACCGTTTCTTTAAATGATAAATTTCCAAACGGACTCTTTGTGGCCATGAATGACGAAAAGAACTTTTATTTCTATGATTTGAAAAAATTAGGTTTACAAGAGTAAGTATTTGCTTTGAGCACTCTGCCCTGTGAACTCATATTTTGTTTATCAAAAATAGCTGTTCAATAATTTTTAAGGAAGAATGTCATTTCAGTCAAAATAATAAGCATTAAAATATGCTTTATACGTTTAAGTTATTACCTTTAAACTGATTCATTAGTTTTTGATGTTAGTTTTATGGAATATATTAATATCGTTTTTCAACTTGTTGTTGGTTTAAGTATATTAAATGTTTGGCTGGTCCAATCTAGTAAGCAGACGCAATGGCGGGGAGGAAACGCAACTACTATAAAGGAGGAATTTGAAGTATACGGGTTACCCGTTTGGAGTTGTTATGTTATCGGATTTCTTAAAGTAGCCTTGGCGGTAGGGTTGATAGCTGCCATATGGTTTCCTCAATTACTTAAACCTTCGGCTATGGGATTGGGCTTGTTACTTACGGGTTCCATACTTATGCATATCAAAATAAAAGACCCTATAAAGAAATCTTTTCCTGCTTTTTTGTTCCTATGTATTTGTGCTTACCTCGCCTTTCTTGCTTAACAATAGCTTGTTTCAGAAACTTTGTAGGATCACTAAAGCTATATAGCCATTGAGTACCGCGTAAAACAATGCCGGTGTTGACTGTAATACAGAATCCCGAATTTTTAAGCGTACCCCAATACCTAAAAGCATTAATATGCAGAGCCCCAAGGCAGAAAATAAGCTTACCAATGGACTATAGAAATAGCCATAAATAAGGCCAAACGCTCCCGCAAGTTGTAAGGTGCCTACCAGTTTTCGTTTATCATCCAGGCCATAGCGTATAAACTCGGTTTTCATTCTTGGCGACAAAAAACATGCTATCCCAAAAAATATAAAGGATACGGATGAAAAAAACGTTAATACCGTAAGTACGCGCATAATTACTATAAATATATTCTAATTTAATTTATGTGCACACCCTAGGGTATATAACACTGTCTGTTTTCCCTAAAATATAGTTTACTGTAATTTTTTCCCAATTTCTAACCAAGTATCCGCACGCTCAAATCCTTTGGTATTGATATTATGCGGAGAGGTAAAAAGGATTCCTCTACCATCAAAGTGTTGAAGATTATAGCTACGGTCATCAATAAGCACATCACCATTTAAGATGTGTTTGTGTCCACATAATATCCTATTCTGCCATGGGATAAACGGAAAATGTTCGTCTAGCCATTCACTTTTTTCTTCTAGGGAGTTAGGAAACTGCATGGCAGCGGATGCGATGTAGATTTCATGTTTTGAAGCTAACTGTTCCAGAACGATTTTACTGTCGGCAATTGGCTTTAGGTCTCTAAAAAAACCTCGTCTAAATGCATGTTTGCGAACACTATTCTGGTGTGCTTCGGGTACCATCTGCCAGACTTCGTTTCCTTTACATTTTTCAGGAGTTAACTTACCGTGAAACTCAGAATTATAAAGAGATATATGCGCACCATAAGTATCTGCCATTACCTCGTCCATGTCTACAAATATTCTCATCGCTAAATTTTTTTACAAAGTTCGTGAATGCTTTGTGAACTGTGAAATAATTTTGAAGCGGTAAATAGCGATTCGTCAATAGAATCTGTGTAAAGTGATTAAATATGAAAGATTAGCAGTTTGCCTGGTCGTTAGATTTTGCCTTGGTAAATTTTTATAAAAATAGTAGCTTAGCAAAAACCATAAGGAATATGTCAGTAAAAAAACTACCTAACTTATTAGCCGTATACCTTCTTGCATTGTTAAGTATATTTATTTTTTGTTTTGCGGGAATTGGAATATTACCTGCAATTATTTCTTATGTTTTAGCCTTAAAAGCAGAAAAATTGTATGAAGCTAATCCTGATGGTTTTTCCAACTATAGTTCTGTAAAGAAAGGAAAAGTAATCGCAATTATCGGAATTGTATTGAACTTGATTATAGTAGGGATAGCTATATGGACATTAAGTACCATTGGCTGGGACGCCTGGTCTGATGAATTTGTTAGAAGATGGAATGAAGGGTTGGAAAGCGGCGGAAACTATTAAACACCAAAAGTGCCTTGTATTTTTACCTAGAGCATAGAAGGGAATTACCACTGTTGGTTCTTGAAACCTTGACCTTTAGCAAATTTGATGGTATCGCCTAAATATTCCTCTAAATTATATACGGGCATGGGTAAAATTTGTTGTAACAAAGTAGTGTCCCACTCACAGGGTTTTGAGGTTAGGTACGGGGTAAGATGCACCCCAATAGTACTGTAGTAGAACTTTTCTAAAGTTGACTCAAAACCAGTTGTAGCGCTGATTACATTTTTGGTCAGCTTAAAATTATCAAAGGCTACTGTATCCAGGATTTTGGTGATGCCCTTGGTAATATGCGTCGTCTTGGAGTGTACAATGTTTAATTGGGCTATCGCCGTGTCAAATACCGCAACGATTACTTTGGCGGCATAATCCGTTGGGATAATGTTTAAACCGCTATCGGCATGTGCCGTGATTCGAATACTATCTTCGGATGTATTTCTATGAAAGAATTTGGCAAATAAATAAAACACCATGTATTTGGAAATGAAAAAACTGGGGTCGTCCATGATATTGCCTCCTAGAACGCTGGGTCTTAATATCTGAACTGGAATATTACCTTCTTTACCCGCCTGCATAACATACTTTTCTGTAGCATATTTTGAAGCCTCATAGTGATTTCGATGTGCAGTAGGCTCTGTTGTAAGATAATCATTAGGAATAATCCCTCCCCTATTACCTACGGAAAAAGCGGTGCTTATGTAGATGAATTTATCAATACGTTTTTTATAGGCGTTAAAAATTTGTTTAGTGAATTCCAGGTTCTCCCCAAAAATTTCCTTTTTTGCTGCAGGGTCCGTAGATAAATTGACAAGTCCGGCAGAATGTATAAAATGGGTTATTCTGTTTTCGGCTAAAAAAGTTTTGGGTTCTAAAAGATTAGATGCGGGTATGACGCTGATTTTGGATAAAACGTCTTCCTTGCAGGTCTTTATAAAATCCGGGGCAAACTCGCTCTCTAACATGTTGGCGATCCTGTTTTCCGGGGTTTTTGATTTCCGTTCCCGTACAGGTAGGTAAATATGATGTATCTCATGAAACCGCTCCTCTAGTAGCGAGAATAAAATTCGGGAACCTAATGTGCCGGTTGCGCCTGTAAGAAGAATTGTCATGGTATACGGATTGAGGAATAGGGGATAAAAAATGAACGTCTTTACAAACAAAGTTATGTTTTGTCCCGTAAAGACGTCCAGAATAAAAATGAAACCTTTTTAGTACCTGTAATATTCGGGTTTAAAAGGTCCTTCTACGGTAACACCAATATATTCCGCTTGATCCTGCTTGAGTTCGGTTAGCTCTGCGCCCATGCGGGACAGGTGTAGTTTAGCAACTTTTTCATCTAAATGTTTTGGCAGCATATATACATCATTCTCGTAGTTCTCCTTGTTTTTCCACAGCTCTATTTGTGCCAAGGTCTGGTTGGTAAAGGAGTTGCTCATTACAAAACTCGGATGGCCAGTTGCACATCCTAGGTTTACCAAGCGCCCTTCTGCCAATATTATAATGTCTTTACCGTCAATAGTATATTTATCTACCTGTGGTTTAATCTCGTCTTTTGTTGCACCATGGTTTTTATTCAACCAGCCCATATCAATTTCGTTGTCAAAATGCCCAATATTACAAACGATGGCCTTGTCCTTTAGTGCCTCAAAATGTTCCGCTCTAATGATGTCCTTGTTACCAGTGGTGGTAATTACGATATCTGCCTTACCGATTACGGTTTCCAGTTTTTTGACCTCAAATCCGTCCATACAGGCCTGTAAAGCGCAGATAGGGTCAATTTCGGTTACGGTAACAATAGAGCCCGCTCCTTTGAAAGAGGCAGCGGTACCTTTGCCTACATCACCATACCCTGCAACAACAACCTTTTTACCTGCCAACATGGTATCCGTTGCTCTTCGTATGGCATCTACAGCACTTTCGCGACATCCGTATTTGTTATCAAATTTGGATTTGGTTACGGAATCGTTAACGTTGATTGCCGGCATAGGCAAGGTGCCATTTTTTACACGTTCGTATAATCTATGTACTCCCGTAGTTGTTTCTTCGGATAATCCGTTAATACCTCCTGCCAATTCCGGATATCGATCCAAAACCATATTGGTAAGATCGCCGCCATCGTCCAAGATCATGTTCAAAGGCTTACGGTCTTCGCCAAAAAATAGGGTTTGCTCAATACACCAGTCAAACTCTTCTTCGTTCATTCCCTTCCATGCGTAAACTGCTATTCCGGCATCTGCCATAGCGGCCGCAGCTTGGTCCTGTGTAGAAAATATATTGCAAGAGCTCCAAGTAACCTCCGCTCCAAGGGCTACCAACGTTTCTATGAGTACCGCTGTTTGTATGGTCATGTGAAGGCAACCTGCAATACGCGCACCTTTTAAGGGTTGCTCATCTTTATATTCCTCACGCAATGCCATTAGCCCGGGCATTTCCGCTTCGGCCAAATCAATTTCTTTACGTCCCCATCCGGCTAGACTTATATCTTTTACTTTAAAGGGTACAAATGGAATAGTTTTGGTGCTCATATCTTTTTTTCTTTTTACTTTCGTTCGTAAGCGTAAAGCTTTTTTTATTGCGCTGCAAAGGTACAAAATAGACTAGGAATCCCATGCCGCTTTACAAAACAATAACAGTTAATAAAGATACTTCCATAGGTATTTGGAAGGTAGAGGAAACCGAGGAAACGTTATCCGAAGGAATTGTTTTAACCCAACATTGTCAGGCTAGATATGATGGGATGAAGTCTGAAATGCATCGAAGGGCTTTTTTAAGTGTACGGCATTTATTGGCTCTGTATGATTATGTAGATTCGGATGTAACATATAATGACGCGGGAAAACCGTATTTAAAAGATGGGAATTATATCTCCATAACCCATTCCCATAATTTTACTGCGGTTATTATTGGTAAAAATAAGGAGGTAGGTATTGATATTGAAAAACAACGGGATAAGATTTTACGTATTGCACATAAATTCACGCCATTGGAAGAATATAGAACCTTGGCGAATACCGCGGCCATTGTTCGTAAATTGACGATTGTTTGGGGTGCAAAGGAATCGCTTTATAAGATATACGGACAAAAGGGACTAAGTTTTTTGCAGCATATAAACGTTACGGACTTCTCGTTTTTGGACGAAGTAACTACAGCGGAGATAATGTATCAAGGTGCAACATCAAACTATACAATTCATTTTTTAGAGTTTGAAGGATTTACTTGTGTATATGCATTTCCTTTAGTCGATAAGGATTAAAATTTTAGATATTTTTAACCTTCCTAATAGTTCGATATTTACCTTAAACCTTAAACCTTAAACCTTAAACCAGAAAATGAACTTATCCGTAGAACTAACTTTTTCTCCCCTCCAGGACGATTTTGAGGAACATATCATCAACTTTATAAAAAAGCTGAGGGATTCTGGACTTACCGTTCTAGAAAACCCTTTAAGTACCCAAGTCTATGGGGAATATGACGCGGTTATGAAAGTACTGCAAACAGAAATAAAAATAGCCTTCGATTTAATGGACAAAGGCCTATTGTATATGAAATTGGTAAAATCCGATAGAAGTGACTATGAGCCCAATTTCTGATTTTTTTCTAGACCCGTACCGGGGTAAAGAAACCTATTTGATAATCCTTGAGGCTATTGTTTTTGTCTTTGGTATCTTAAGCGTATGGTTTGCCAAAAAGGAAAACATTTGGGTGTATCCTACTGGGTTAATAGCTACCGTAATTACGGTTTATTTGTTGTTTAGGGACGGACTCATGGGAGATATGGCCATGAACTTTTACTTTTCGATCATGAGTGTCTACGGCTGGTGGAACTGGTCCAGAACCAAGAACAACGAAAAAAGGCTACGGATTTCTAGGACAAGCAATAAGGAAAAGGGCATTGGGTTTGCATTATTTGTGGTAACTATGTTGGTTATGTATGCTATTTATAAAGTCTTTGATATTCCTGTTACGACCAGTAACTATATAGATATTTTTACGTCAGGAATCTTTTTTACGGCCATGTGGTATATGGCCTTGAAAAAATTGGAGAATTGGACGCTGTGGATTTTTGCGGATATCATTACCGTGCCGCTATACGCTTACAGGGGTTGGGGATTGCTTTCCTTGCAATACCTTATATTTACAATTCTGGCCATACAGGCTTATGTAGCATGGAAGAAAAGTATAGACAACAATCTTCAGACATTATAAAAGTGGTTCTTTTTGGACCCGAATCAACCGGCAAAACCACATTGTCAGAACAATTGGCACGGCATTACCATACCGTTTGGGTGCCGGAGTATGCCAGGGAATACCTGCAACGAAAGTGGAACAACGAGCGCAAGACCTGTGAGCCAATGGATTTGCTCCCTATTGCGGAAGGTCAAATGAAACTGGAAAATGAACTGACCAAAAAAGCCACGAAGTTACTTATCTGCGATACCGATCTATTGGAGACCAAAGTATATTCTGAAGCGTATTACATAGGTAATTGCGACCCAATTTTAGAGAAGTACGCTTTGCAAAACACCTATGACCTATATCTGCTTACCTATATAGATATTCCATGGGAGGCAGATGATTTAAGGGACAAACCCGGAGAGCGGGAAGAAATGTTTTCCTATTTTCAAAAAACATTGGAGCAATACAATCGCAATTTTATTATCTTAAAGGGCGATAAAAAAAAGCGTTTGCAGATCGCTATTGAACACATAGAAAAGCTACTTAAAAAATGACAGAACTTACTAAAAAAGATAAAGAACAACTTGTCGCTAAAGGAATTAGCGAAGAAAAAGTGGTAGGGCAAATAGAGACCTTTAAAGAAGGGATTCCTTTTATTAATCTAAAAAGAGCCGCCGTAGTTGGCGATGGAATACACCGTTTTTCAAAAGAAGAGGAGAAAGAGTTGATTACGACCTACGAGCAGAAATCCGCAACCATGGATATTTTGAAGTTCGTACCTGCCTCGGGTGCGGCCTCCCGAATGTTCAAGGCACTTTTTAGTTTTTTAGATAGCTATGACCCAAAAGTAGAAGCATTTGAAACCTATTTGGAACGCACCAATGATGGGGCGATGCAAACCTTCTCATCTGCGATGGAAAAATTTCCGTTTTACCAATTGGTATCAACTCGGTTGGATAAAGAATTGAATACCAAAGGGGAGCAGGTATATACTTTTGTTAAGGAGCTTTTGTCCGAAGACGCACTGAATTACGGCTTTTACCCAAAAGGATTACTTCCTTTTCATAAATACGTGCATCATACCGCAACACCTTTTGAAGAGCATTTAAAAGAAGGAGCGCTTTATGGGGCGGTAAACGGGAGAGCTAAACTTCATTTCACTATTTCCGTGCAGCATGAAGAGATGTTCGCAAAAGAGCTCTTGGCTGTAGAGGAACGCGTGGTAGAATCCACAAGTACCCGTTTTGTTGTGGATTATTCCTTTCAAAAATCGGCAACGGATACGATTGCGGTGGATATGGATAACGCACCCTTTCGTAATGCGGACGGCTCGGTATTATTCCGTCCCGGAGGGCATGGCGCCTTAATAGAGAACCTGAATGATCAAGATGCAGATGTTATTTTTATCAAAAACATAGATAATGTTGCTGTAATGCGCGATGCTGATGCCGTAGCAGAGAGTAAAAAAATATTAGCAGGAGTGTTGTTAGACGCGCAGCAAAAGACTTTTGCCTATACCAAAGATTTACAAAACGGAACTACCGATATCCTTAACGCTGTAAGTGAATTCTTAGAAACAAAACTTAATGCTAGTTTGCCAGAAGGATATTCGGGCATGGGGCATCAAGATCAAGTAAATATACTTCTAGAAAAATTGCAGCGACCCATACGAATATGCGGCATGGTAAAAAATGAAGGCGAGCCTGGAGGTGGCCCTTTTTGGATTACTAATGCAAAAGGAGAGCGCTCTTTGCAGATTATTGAATCTGCCCAGATAGATATGGACAATGCTGAACAAGTAGCTATTCTTAAGAATGCGACCCACTTTAATCCAGTAGATTTAGTCTGTGGCGTGCGCAATCATAACGGAGAAAAATATAATCTATTAGATTTCGTAGATCATAAACAAGGTTTTATTACAGGTAAAACAAAAGATGGAAAAGAACTAAAAGCCTTGGAGCTTCCAGGCCTCTGGAATGGTGCTATGGCCTATTGGAGCACTATTTTTGTTGAGGTTCCCTTAGTTACTTTTAATCCCGTAAAAACGGTAAATGATCTTTTAAAACCCTCTCATCAAGGTTAAAAAACCTATTATTTACCTTATCCAAAATCCAAATTTGTTTTTCTTTCGTAAATAAACAGCGATACAAATAGTAACGATGAAATTTTACAGCATGAAAAAATATGTAGTAGTAGGCCTAATGGCGATTGGAACAATCTTTAGTGCAACAGCAACCGAAACGGTAAATACCGTTATTAATGAAGTAGCTATTTTTTCTACCGAGGAGTTTAAAAAAACAACTTCAAAGGAACTTACGCCAAAGGTGGTAGAAGAGCTTCTAAAAGAATATCCTACTTCAAAACTAGGTGGGGTTTATAAAAATTCTCAAGGAGAGTTTAAGCTTATTATGGTATTAAAGAGCGGTACCAGAAGAACTGTGTATATAGATTCTAATGGTAATTGGCTGAATAAGAGATAATTAATTTGGTATTTAAAAAAAAGCTGCTTTTTAGCAGCTTTTTTTATGCCCAAAAGTGACCTTTTCCAAATAGTAGTGTCTTATACAATAGAACAAAAGAATTTGAAATATGGTAGCTGTTATATTCGCCTCCGTTGGCACCCTAGTATTCGTAACATCACTTTGTGTGATGGCTAAAATTTATTGGGAACAGGAATAGTACAAATAAATAGTAGTATGAGTGAAATTATAAAATCAATTGTTTTAGGAGTCCTTACAGTTACTGTTTGGTTAGCAGCTTCCTTAGTAATGAATGATACAAAGGACAATGATTTAGCAAATGATAATAAAACTAAAGAACAGATAACCTTCGTGGAAACACTAACCATTAACTATGAAGGCGACACCAAGAAAATTTAAAACTTTAATCCCCCGTTCAAATTTCATCTAAGTGTAGCTTATATCCTTAGTAACAAAGTTTTTAAAATTGGTTTTTTTGGTTGGTTGTAAGGGAGTTGCTTCGGTAACTCCTTTACTTTTTTTAGTTGTTTTGTGTTTTTTTAATTTATAGTATGAAAGATTAAAAAATGCGTTATACCTTTGTCCTATCTCAAAGGGGTGCTAATTCCCGAGCAAGAATCAGGCTAGTCCTGAAACTAGTTTAGGATGAAGCTGAGATTATACCCAATGAACCTGGGCGGATAATGCTGCCAAGGGACCGAGCGTTAAAAAAATGTCTTCGATGTTTTTAGCGAGGGGTCAGCCTGCAAGATGGCCGACTTCATTATGGATTACACCGTCTTTAACTAGACAAAAATCAATTTTTAACTTAGAATAATAGCCCCTTTTATTCGTCACTAACTATTAGTACGAATGAAGCTATCTATTTTTACAATTGCCGCAGTTCTTGCGATGAACATGGGCCTACAGGCCCAACAACAACCAACCGATTCTTTAGAAGGAAAAAAAGTAGACTTGGACGAGGTCTTTGTCTCGGCCCTTAGGGTTACCAAGGCAACGCCGGTTACCTTTACCAATCTTACCAAGGAGGAAATAGCACCTAGAAACCTTGGGCAGGATATTCCAATTTTAATGAACTTTTTACCGTCAGTAGTAACAACCTCCGATGCGGGAGCCGGAATAGGATATACCGGTATTAGAGTGCGTGGTAGCGATGCCACAAGGGTAAACGTTACCATTAACGGAATTCCCTATAACGATGCGGAATCTCAAGGTACCTTTTGGGTAAACATGCCCGATTTCGCTTCCTCTACCGAAAGTTTGCAGCTACAACGTGGGGTAGGGACTTCCACCAACGGCGCGGGAGCGTTTGGTGCTAGTTTAAATCTGTTGACCGATGGTTTCTCTGAGGACGCTTATGCCCAAATTGGCTCATCTATAGGTTCTTTTAATACCTTACGGAACAACATAAAATTCAGTACCGGTATGCTCAACGACCATGTGGAAATCTCCGGACGCCTGTCCCAATTAAACTCTGACGGGTATATTGATAGGGCTCGTGCCGATATGGACTCTTACTTTCTGCAAGGTGCCTATAAAGACGATAATACGGTCGTAAAAGCCTTGTTGTTTGGCGGACATGAAATTACCTACCAAGCTTGGTACGGTGTTGATGCCGAAACCTTGGAACGTGATAGGACGTTTAATCCGTCCGGGATTTATACCGATGAAAATGGAGTTACACAATTCTATGACAATGAGGTGGATAACTACAAGCAGGACCATGCCCAGCTGCTGTGGAACGAGCAAATAAACGATTATTGGAGCACCAATATCGCCCTGCATTACACCAGAGGGCGTGGCTTTTTTGAACAATTCAGGGAAGACGATGATTTTGCCACCTATGGTTTTGCGCCGCTTACCGTAAATGGTGCCGAGTTAAATACAACGGACCTTATCCGCAGAAGGTGGCTGGATAATGATTTCTACGGGACGGTCTTTTCCGCTAATTATAAAAAGGAAAAACTTTACTTGATTATGGGCGGTGGTTGGAACCGTTATGAAGGAGACCATTTTGGCGAGGTCATCTGGGCACGTTTTGCCAGTGATAGCGAAATTAGAGATCGCTATTATGAGGATAACTCTGTAAAGACCGACTTTAATTTCTATACCAAGGCAAATTATCGGTTGGATGAACAATGGTCATTTTACGGAGATTTGCAATATAGAACCGTGGGATATCAGGCCAATGCCATTGAGACAGGTTTGGTAGACGATACCTTTAACTTTTTTAATCCCAAAGCTGGTCTAACCTTCGATTTGAACAGGAACAATAACTTTTATTTTTCCTACGCCGTTGCTAACAGGGAACCCAATAGAAACGATTATGAAGGCGGTAATCCTAAACCGGAGCGACTAGAGGATTACGAGTTGGGCTGGCGCTATGTATCGCCCAGTGTTCAAGTGAATACGAATATGTACTACATGCAATACCAGAATCAGTTAGTGCTTACAGGGGCCTTGAACGATGTGGGTGCTGCATTGCGGGAAAATGTAGGCGATAGTTACCGTTTGGGACTGGAAATAGATGCGAACATTAGTCTTGGAGACAAGTTTGCCCTGCGACCCAATGCAGCCTTGAGCATCA
>CAYGUY010000084.1:4776-16783 GCA_964353165.1 uncultured Maribacter sp. | reverse complement strand
AATCATTGGAAGAAGCAGGAGCAGAAGTTGAGCTTAAATAATAGCAACAACCATAATACTTTTGGTTTAGGTCTTTTTCCGTCCCGGCGGAGTCAGACCTAAGCCATTTTATAGAATTAGGTACATGAAGACATGTACTACCCAAATAGTACTCACGATCAAAACACTGTCCTTAGATGTTCACAAATCAGACTGAAAGAATAAATTTTGCATCTGCCAAGAAAACACCGGATTATCCCGATTTTTTGGATATTCAGATAAAATCTTTTCAAGATTTTTTTCAACTAGAAACGAAATCTGACCAAAGAGGTGACGAAGGTTTATATAATACCTTCATGGAGAATTTTCCAATTACTGACACGAGAAATCAGTTTGTATTGGAATTTTTAGATTATTTCATTGATCCACCAAGATATTCAATTCAAGAATGTATTGAGCGTGGCCTTACTTATAGTGTGCCACTAAAGGCAAGATTGAAATTATACTGTACAGATCCTGAACACGAAGATTTTGAGACCATTGTCCAAGATGTTTATTTAGGTACAATACCGTATATGACTCCTAGTGGAACCTTTGTAATCAATGGTGCAGAACGTGTTGTTGTTTCGCAATTACACCGTTCTCCAGGGGTTTTCTTTGGACAATCGTTCCATGCAAACGGAACTAAATTATATTCTGCAAGGGTGATTCCTTTTAAAGGTTCTTGGATAGAATTTGCTACCGATATAAATGGTGTAATGTATGCCTATATCGATAGAAAGAAAAAATTACCGGTTACTACCTTATTCAGAGCCATAGGTTTTGAACGTGATAAGGATATTTTGGAAATATTTGATCTTTCAGAAGAAATTAAAGTTTCTAACGCCGGACTGAAAAAAGTGCTGGGACGTAAGTTGGCAGCAAGAGTATTAAACACCTGGCATGAAGATTTTGTTGATGAGGATACAGGCGAAGTAGTGTCTATAGAAAGAAACGAGATTGTATTGGATCGTGATACAATTTTGGAAAAGGAACATATTAACGAAATTATAGAAGCAGACGTGAAGTCCATCCTTTTGCATAAGGAGAGCAATGCGCAATCTGATTACTCTATTATCCACAATACCTTACAAAAAGATCCAACGAATTCGGAAAAGGAGGCTGTTGAACATATTTACCGTCAATTGCGAAATGCTGAACCACCAGATGAGGAAACAGCACGTGGTATTATAGATAAATTGTTCTTTTCCGATCAACGTTATAACCTTGGAGAGGTTGGGCGTTACAGAATGAACAAAAAGTTAGGTTTGGATATTGGAATGGACAAGCAAGTCTTGACCAAGGAAGATATCATAACCATTATTAAATATTTAATTGAGCTGATCAACTCAAAAGCTGAAATCGATGATATTGATCACCTTTCTAACAGGCGTGTACGAACTGTTGGAGAACAGTTGTCATCGCAGTTTGGAGTTGGTTTGGCTAGAATGGCGCGTACCATTCGGGAGCGAATGAATGTTCGTGATAACGAAGTATTTACACCTATTGATTTGATTAATGCCAAGACATTATCTTCGGTTATTAATTCTTTCTTTGGAACAAACCAGTTATCTCAGTTTATGGATCAAACGAATCCCTTAGCCGAGATTACTCACAAGAGAAGATTATCTGCATTAGGGCCAGGTGGACTTTCAAGAGAAAGAGCTGGTTTTGAGGTTCGTGATGTACATTACACACACTACGGGCGACTTTGTCCTATAGAAACTCCAGAAGGACCAAACATTGGTTTGATTTCTTCACTTTCGGTTTTTGCCAAAGTAAACCCAATGGGCTTTTTGGAAACACCGTATAGAAAAGTGGATAACGCCAAGGTTGATATTGATAATTTCGTTTATCTAAGCGCAGAAGAAGAAGAAGGAATGAAAATTGCCCAGGCAAACATTCCCATGAAAGCCAATGGTCAAATAGATACGGATAAAGTAATTGCAAGGGAAGAAGGTGATTTTCCAGTGGTTGATCCAATAGAAATTAATTATACAGATGTTGCACCGAATCAAATCGCGTCCATTTCCGCTTCTTTGATACCTTTCTTAGAGCATGATGATGCAAACCGTGCTTTGATGGGTTCAAACATGATGCGTCAGGCCGTTCCTTTGTTGAAGCCTCAAGCGCCAATTGTTGGTACTGGATTGGAAAGACAAGTTGCATCTGATTCCAGAGTATTAATTAATGCTGAAGGAGACGGAGTTATTGAGTATGTTGATGCTGAAAAAATAACTATAAAATATGATCGATCCGATGCGGAAAGGCTAATTAGTTTTGACGAAGATGAAAAGACATATTTCTTAGTTAAATTCAGAAAAACAAATCAAGGCACTAGTATCAATCTTAAGCCTATTGTAAAAAGGGGTGATAGAGTTAAAAAAGGGCAGGTACTTTGCGAAGGATACGCTACTGAAAAAGGAGAATTGGCATTAGGTAGAAACCTAACGGTTGCCTTTATGCCTTGGAAAGGGTATAACTTTGAAGATGCTATCGTAATCTCAGAAAAAGTAGTTCGCGAGGATATATTCACTTCTATTCATGTTGATGAATATTCCCTCGAAGTAAGGGATACCAAATTGGGAGCTGAAGAGCTAACTCATGACATTCCTAACGTTTCAGAGGAAGCTACCAAGGATTTGGATGAGAACGGTATGATTCGTATCGGTGCAGAAGTAAAACCTGGAGATATATTAATTGGTAAGATTACCCCTAAAGGAGAATCAGATCCAACTCCAGAAGAAAAATTATTACGTGCCATATTTGGAGATAAGGCAGGTGATGTCAAAGATGCATCGCTAAAAGCATCTCCTTCATTGAGGGGAGTTGTAATAGAGAAAAAATTATTCTCTAGGTCTGTAAAAGATAAGCGGAAACGTTCTGAGGATAAGGAAGAGCTCTCTAAATTAGAACTAGAGTACGAAGTAAAATTTCAGGAGTTAAAGGATGTTTTAGTAGAAAAGTTATTCACCTTGGTGAATGGTAAGACTTCGCAAGGCGTTTTAAACGATTTAGGTGAGGAGGTACTTCCAAAAGGGAAGAAGTACACTATGAAGATGTTAAACTCTGTTGATGATTTCGCGCATTTAGTGGGTGGAAGTTGGACAACTGATATAGAGAACAACACTGCTGTTTTAGATCTACTTCATAACTACAAGATTAAGCTGAACGATCTTCAAGGGAATCTTAGAAGAGATAAGTTTACAATTTCTGTCGGTGATGAGTTACCCGCCGGAATAATGAAATTAGCGAAAGTCTATGTTGCCAAAAAGCGTAAGCTTAAGGTAGGTGATAAAATGGCAGGTCGTCACGGTAATAAAGGTATTGTTTCAAGAATTGTTCGTCAAGAGGATATGCCTTTCCTAGAGGATGGAACTCCTGTAGACATCGTGTTGAATCCTTTGGGAGTACCATCACGTATGAACATTGGTCAGATTTATGAAACCGTATTAGGTTGGGCAGGTCTTAAATTAGGTAAGAAATTTGGAACTCCAATTTTTGATGGTGCAACACTTGATGAAATTAACGCGTATACAGATGAGGCAGGTATTCCTAGATTTGGTCATACCTACCTATTCGATGGTGGAACTGGACAACGTTTTGATCAACCGGCAACAGTTGGTGTAATCTATATGTTGAAATTAGGACATATGGTAGATGATAAGATGCATGCACGTTCCATAGGACCATATTCTTTGATAACACAACAGCCATTGGGTGGTAAAGCCCAGTTTGGTGGTCAGCGTTTCGGAGAAATGGAAGTATGGGCATTGGAGGCATACGGAGCATCTGCTACGTTACGTGAAATATTAACCGTTAAATCGGATGATGTTATCGGAAGGGCAAAAACCTATGAAGCAATCGTAAAAGGCGAGACCATGCCAGAACCTGGATTACCAGAATCATTCAACGTATTAATGCACGAGCTTAAGGGATTAGGTTTGGATATTAGACTTGAGGAATAAGTTCATAGTTGCAGAGACTATTTGAAAACACAATTAAAATCATTATCACAACGCTATTATGGCTAGAATAAAAGATAATAACCCAATAAAAAGGTTTGATAAAATTTCAATAGGATTAGCTTCTCCAGAAGCGATTTTGGCAGAGTCTAGAGGCGAAGTTTTGAAACCTGAAACTATAAACTACAGAACGCATAAACCAGAACGTGATGGTCTTTTTTGTGAGCGTATTTTTGGCCCTGTAAAGGATTATGAGTGTGCATGCGGAAAATATAAGCGTATACGTTACCGTGGCATTGTCTGTGATCGCTGCGGAGTTGAAGTAACGGAAAAGAAAGTACGTAGGGATAGAGTAGGACACATTAATTTGGTAGTTCCCGTAGCCCATATTTGGTATTTCCGTTCACTTCCTAACAAAATAGGTTATCTTCTTGGTTTACCTTCCAAGAAACTGGATATGATTATTTACTACGAAAGATACGTAGTCATACAACCAGGTATTGCAAAAGGAGCTGAGGGTGAAGAAGTCAATAAAATGGATTTCTTGACCGAAGAAGAATATCTGAACATCTTGGAATCTATTCCACAGGAGAATCAATATTTAGAGGATTCCGACCCGAACAAGTTTATTGCTAAAATGGGTGCGGAATGTTTGATCGACCTGTTAGCGCGTATTGATTTAAAAGAGTTGTCTTTTAGCCTGCGTCACAAAGCAAATACAGAGACATCAAAACAAAGAAAAACTGAAGCTTTAAAGAGACTTCAAGTAGTTGAGGCATTGCGGGAATCTCAGGAAAACAGAGAGAATTTGCCCGAATGGATGATAATGAAAGTGATTCCGGTTATACCACCAGAATTACGACCTTTAGTGCCATTAGATGGTGGTCGATTTGCAACTTCTGATTTGAATGATCTGTACAGAAGGGTAATTATACGTAACAATCGTCTAAAGCGATTGGTTGAGATAAAGGCACCTGAGGTAATCTTACGTAATGAGAAGCGTATGCTTCAAGAGTCTGTAGATTCACTTTTTGACAACACTAGAAAAGCCTCGGCGGTTAAAACAGAGTCTAATAGGCCATTAAAATCGCTTTCAGATTCTTTAAAAGGAAAACAAGGGCGTTTCCGTCAAAACCTATTAGGTAAGCGTGTAGATTATTCTGCGCGATCTGTAATTGTTGTAGGACCAGAATTGAAATTGTTCGAATGTGGTCTTCCCAAGGATATGGCTGCAGAGCTTTATAAGCCGTTCGTTATACGTAAGTTGATAGAAAGAGGTATTGTTAAGACTGTAAAGTCTGCCAAAAAGATAATAGACAAGAAAGAACCTGTAGTTTGGGATATCCTTGAAAACGTATTGAAGGGTCACCCGGTATTATTGAACCGTGCCCCTACCTTACACAGGTTGGGTATACAGGCATTCCAACCTAAGCTTATTGAAGGTAAAGCGATTCGATTACACCCGTTGGTTTGTACCGCATTTAATGCAGATTTTGATGGGGATCAAATGGCTGTGCACCTTCCATTAGGGCCAGAGGCAATTTTAGAAGCGCAGCTATTAATGTTGGCGTCTCATAATATTTTGAACCCAGCAAATGGTTCCCCGATAACGGTACCATCACAGGATATGGTTTTGGGTCTCTATTACATGACCAAAGAAAGAAAGTCTACTCCTGAGGTTCCGATTAAAGGCGAAGGATTAACATTCTATTCTTATGAAGAGGTTGAAATTGCTTTCAATGAAGGCATGGTCAACTTGAATGCAGGAATAAAGGTTAGAGCTAAAGATTTCAATGAAAATGGTGAGCTAGTAAACCAAATTATTCCGACTACTGTTGGTAGAGTATTGTTTAATATGGAGGTGCCAGAGGCAGCGGGTTATATTAACGATGTATTGAACAAAAAATCTTTACGAGATATTATCGGAGGGATATTGGCCGTTACAGATGTTCCAACGACTGCAGATTTCTTGGATAAGATTAAAACTATGGGTTATGACTTTGCCTTCAAAGGTGGTCTCTCCTTTAGCTTAGGTGATATTATTATCCCTAAAGAGAAACCAGAAATGATTGCAGATGCCAATCAACAGGTTGATGGTATTATGGCCAATTATAATATGGGTCTTATTACCAATAACGAACGTTATAATCAGGTGATTGATGTTTGGACTTCAACGAATGCAATGCTAACCGAGTTGGCTATGAAACGTATACGTGAAGATCAACAAGGTTTCAACTCTGTGTATATGATGCTTGATTCTGGTGCAAGGGGTTCTAAAGAGCAAATTCGTCAGTTGACCGGTATGCGTGGATTAATGGCGAAACCTAAAAAATCTACAGCAGGTGGAGGTGAGATTATTGAAAACCCGATACTTTCAAACTTTAAAGAAGGTCTATCGATTTTGGAATATTTTATTTCTACGCACGGTGCTCGTAAAGGTTTAGCGGATACCGCGCTTAAAACCGCAGATGCAGGTTATTTAACCAGAAGATTGGTAGACGTGTCACAAGATGTTATAATTAATATAGAGGATTGTGAGACTTTAAGAGGAGTTGAGGTAGAGGCGCTTAAGAAGAATGAAGAAGTTGTAGAGACACTTGGAGAGCGTATTCTTGGACGTGTTTCATTGCATGATGTATATGATCCACTGACCGAAGAACTTATATTGCGTGCGGACCATGAAATTATGGAGTCCGATGTGAAGAAGGTTGAGGCGTCCCCAGTTGAAAAAATCGAAGTACGATCCGCATTAACTTGTGAAGCCCAAAAAGGAATTTGTGCCAAATGTTACGGTAGGAATCTTTCTACCAACAAAATGGTGCAAAGGGGAGAAGCTGTTGGCGTAGTTGCTGCACAATCTATTGGAGAACCGGGTACCCAATTAACACTGCGGACATTTCACGTAGGTGGTATCGCTGGCAATATTTCCGAGGAAAGCAAATTAGAAGTTAAGTTTGGCGGTATTGCCGAAATAGAGGACTTGAGAAGTGTTACAAGCGTAGATTCTGAAGGAAAGCCGGCAAATATAGTGATATCAAGGACTACAGAAATAAAAGTGGTAGACGCCAAAACCGGTATTACCCTAAGTACTAATAACATCCCCTACGGTTCACAACTGTTTGTTGAAAACGGAGCTAAAGTGGCTAAAGGAGAGGTTATTTGCTCATGGGATCCCTACAACGGTGTTATCGTTTCGGAGTTTCCTGGTAAAATTGCGTATGAAAATATTGAGCAAGGGGTGACTTATCAGGTAGAAATAGATGAGCAAACTGGATTCCAAGAAAAAGTAATTTCTGAATCAAGGAACAAGAAGTTGATACCTACCTTGCTAATACAAGATGGAAAAGGTGAAACGTTACGATCCTACAACTTACCGGTAGGTTCGCATTTAATGGTAGACGACGGCGATAAGATCAAGGAAGGTAAAATTTTAGTAAAGATACCGCGTAAATCTGCAAAAGCAGGTGATATTACCGGTGGTCTTCCTAGGGTAACCGAACTGTTCGAAGCACGTAACCCTTCAAATCCAGCAGTTGTTTCGGAGATAGACGGTGTCGTATCTTTTGGAAAAATAAAGAGAGGTAATCGAGAAATCATTATCGAATCTAAGTTAGGAGAGGTTAAGAAATATTTAGTGAAGCTTTCAAATCAAATTCTTGTACAAGAAAATGATTATGTAAGAGCCGGTATGCCTTTATCGGATGGTTCTACAACTCCTGAAGATATTCTTAAAATAAAAGGTCCATCTGCGGTTCAACAATACTTAGTGAACGAAGTTCAAGAGGTATATCGATTGCAGGGTGTGAAAATTAATGATAAGCACTTTGAGGTGGTTGTTAGGCAAATGATGCGTAAAGTAAGAATAGTAGATCCGGGAGATACTATTTTCTTGGAGAATCAACTGATACACAAAGACGACTTCATTAGTGAGAACGATGAGATTTTTGGTAAGAAAGTAGTCATGGAAGCTGGGGAGTCGGAAAACTTGAAGCCAGGTCAAATAGTTACGCCACGTGAGCTTAGAGACGAAAATTCATTGCTAAAGCGTAATGATAAGGCTTTAGTGGAGGCTAGAGATGCGGTTGCTGCAACTGCGACGCCTATTCTACAAGGTATTACAAGAGCATCACTACAAACTAAATCGTTTATATCTGCTGCTTCTTTCCAAGAAACGACAAAGGTATTGAACGAAGCCGCTGTAAGTGGTAAGGTAGATACTTTAGAAGGACTTAAAGAAAATGTAATTGTAGGTCATAGAATTCCAGCTGGTACTGGTATGAGGGATTACGAAAGCATAATCGTAGGTTCTAAAGAGGAATACGACGAAATTATGGCAAGAAAAGAAGCCTTAAGATTCTAAAATAACTTAGCCCTCAATTTTTAATTGGGGGCTTTTTTATGATGACCTAAATTATGTAAGAAATGAGTGACCAAAAAAAATCAAATCAAAAACAAATTAATATAGAGCTAGACGAAAAAATGGCCGAAGGTGTTTATTCAAATTTAGCAATTATTAATCATTCTGTTTCCGAGTTTGTAGTTGATTTTATTAGCATGATGCCCGGAGCTCCTAAAGCCAAGGTCAAAAGTAGAATAGTGCTTACGCCTCAGCATGCAAAGAAATTCTTAAAGGCCTTAAATGACAACGTGCAGCGTTTCGAAAAGGCTCATGGTACTATAAAGGATTACGAACAGACATCGGTTCCGATTAATTTTGGACCTATAGGAGAAGCTTAAAAAAAGCCTGGCTAATTCAGCTGGTTTTTTTGATTAAAATTCCGAAACAAAGTGTAATTTAACCAACGGATATTTGGATTGTGTCATTTGAAGGGAGAACTGGGAATCGGCAAGGAATACTAACTGGCCTCTTTTGTCCTTAGCTAGAAATTTCTGTTTTACCCGAATAAACTCTTTAAATTCATCACTTTTTCTATTTTCGGTTCCTACCCAACAGGCTTTAAAAACCGCAAAATTTTCATAACTACATTTAGCGCCATATTCATGCTCCAAGCGGTACTGAATCACTTCAAATTGTAAAGCGCCAACGGTTCCAATAATTTTGCGGCCATTTAGTTCTAAAGTAAATAACTGTGCAACCCCCTCGTCCATCAATTGGTCGATTCCTTTATATAACTGTTTGGACTTCATCGGGTCCGCATTGTTTATATACCTAAAGTGTTCCGGTGAAAAGCTTGGAATCCCTTTATAGTGCAGGGATTCTCCTTCGGTTAGGGTGTCACCTATTTTAAAGTTTCCGGTGTCGTGTAGTCCAACAATGTCTCCTGGATAGGAAATGTCTACAATTTCTTTTTTTTCAGCAAAAAATGCATTTGGGCTAGAGAATTTTAACTTCTTATCTTGGCGCACATGAAGATAAGGTTTATTGCGTTCGAAAGTTCCCGATACAATTTTTATGAACGCCAATCTATCTCTATGCTTAGGATCCATATTTGCATGAATTTTAAAAACAAAGCCTGTAAGTGTCTTTTCGTTTGCTTCCACCAACCGCTCCTCCGCCATTTTGGCCTTTGGCGGAGGTGCTATTTCAATAAAGCAGTCTAGTAATTCCCTTACGCCGAAATTATTTAATGCAGAACCAAAGAAAACTGGTTGTTGTGCTCCATTCAGATATAACTGCTTATCAAATTCCGGATATACGCCCCGTACCAAATCTAAATTGTCCCTTAATTCCGTGGCCGCTGCAATACCAATAATTTTTTCAAGTTCTGGATTTTCCAAGTCATCAAATGCAATGGTTTCCTCGATGTTTTTCTTATTGTCTCCGCTAAAGAGATTAATATTTTTTTCGTAAATATTATAAATGCCCTTGAAGTCATACCCCATGCCAATTGGAAAGCTTAATGGGGTGACTGTAAGACCTAACTTTTGTTCGAGTTCATCTAGAAGGTCAAAAGCATCTTGTCCTTCCCTATCGAGCTTGTTTATAAATACCAACATGGGAATATTACGCATTCGGCAAACTTCTACAAGTTTTACGGTTTGCTCCTCAACACCTTTTGCTACATCTATAACCACAATAACACTATCTACTGCCGTTAAGGTTCTAAAAGTATCTTCTGCAAAATCCTTATGGCCAGGTGTATCTAGTATATTTATCTTTTTGTCCTTGTAAATAAAAGCTAAAACAGATGTTGCAACAGAAATACCTCTTTGGCGTTCAATTTCCATGAAATCACTGGTAGCTGTTTTCTTGATTTTATTATTCTTTACCGCACCTGCCTCTTGGATAGCCCCTCCAAAAAGCAAAAGCTTTTCTGTCAAGGTTGTCTTCCCGGCATCAGGATGTGATATAATTCCAAAAGTTCGTCTTCTTTGTATTTCTTCCTTAAAGCCCATTTAATAACATTTGTGGGCAAAAATACGTCAATTTAAAGTTTTTTTTATCTAACAAGCATATGAAGATTTCCTTTCGATTAGTAGTTAAATGTGACAAAATTGATAATTTTGTGTCAAAGTATTAATGTAAAAAATTTGTACTGAATTATTGTAGTTAGTATTTCACAGGGATTTGTTAACAAGTTATCCGAGATGATAAGGCACTATCCATAATACCACTATCTTGCGTATATATTTTAATTAGGAAGTCCCAAGTCCTACCGAAATAAAATCCTACATGTCATGGTGATAAGTTTAAATTAAACTGTCGTTATGAGAAAAAATGTGTTTTCAATTGAGAAGCTAGTGAGTTACTACAGTATCTTCTCGATATCAATTATTTTTTTGTTGTTGTGCAATATTCCGTTTGTTTACGGAAATGATTTACCTACAGATATATTTACGATTGACACTGATGGAGATGGGGTGTATGACTATATCGATATTGATGATGATGGAGATGGAATTATCGACGCTATAGAAGATAAGAATTTAGACGGTGACAATAATCCTGAAACCAATCCTACCGATACCGACTCCGATGGTGTTCCCAACTATCTGGATTTAGACTCCGATAATGATGGTATATTGGATAATGTTGAGGCACAATTAGCTACTACTTTTATTGCTCCTTTGAATAAAGATGAAAACGGTAATGGATTGGATGATAGTTATGAAGTAGGAAATGGTTTGAACCCAATTGACACTGACGGAGATGGTGTGCCTGACTTTATTGATTTGGATTCAGATGGAGACGGTCTTTTAGATAGTTCTGAATCAAGTGTATTGAGTACTGATTTTGACTGTGAAACTGTGCCTAATTTAAATTTTGTTAACGAGCCAACTCTAGAATCAGGTAATTCTTTTGATGAGGGTTCGGTATATAGGTTTGCTGATATTGCAGATGGTTTGGATGCGTTGGTTACCATTGAAAAAGTTGTGAATGGTCAAATCAGCACGCTTGACCAAAATTCGGTTGATCCTGAATTTTTTAAACCTGAAATTTTCTTTACTGTAGATAGTGAGAATCGAAATCCATATGTGGATTTAAGAATAACACTTGTAAGTACTGGAACTTACAATTCAGCAGTCTTGGATGATTTGATTGCAAATTTTTTGGATGTTGATGGTAATGAAACTTATCAGGAGTTTAATAGATTTGATACACCTGCCAGCTATACATTTGAACAACCTAAGGATATTACGGTTGAAAATACAGGTGGAGGTTTACTAATTAATGGAGGTACCACAGAATATACTGGGATTTCTAATGTGAACCCTCAAGTAAATGTTGCTGTCGAGTTTGTCGATATTTCAACATTTGTATTCCGATTTGGTATCATTGCCACGGGTACTAATAATTTTAGAACAAATGTTCCTCGGCAGTCTGGTATTCAGTTTGCTTGTTTGAATAATTTTAATAATCCGCAAACTATAAATTTTAGTACAGATGTAGATTCGGATAGGGATGAGTATCCGAATAGAGTGGACATCGACAGCGACAACGACGGCATCCCGGACAATGTGGAGGGCCAGACCACCGACGGTTATGTGGCTCCTAGCGGCGAGGATACGGACAACGATGGCCTTGACGACAATTACGAGGGCACGGACAACGATGGTATCAT
>CAYGUY010000084.1:0-4676 GCA_964353165.1 uncultured Maribacter sp. | reverse complement strand
CGGACAACGATGGCCTTGACGACAATTACGAGGGCACGGACAACGATGGTATCATCCCGGTGAACACGGACGGCGTGGACGATCCGGATTATATCGACGGCGACAGCGACAACGATACGGTACCCGACAACAACGAGGGGAACGACTTCAACTTCGACGGTGTTCCTGACCAGACCTTTACGGGCACTGATACGGACGGCGACGGACTGGACGACGGTTACGAGGGCAGTGACGTTAACGACGGTTTCGACGTTAACGACGAGATCGACGACCCTGCGAACGACCTACCGGATACCGATGGTACGGAGGACGTGAACTATAGGGACCTTGACGACGATGGTGACGGTACGCCTACGGATGAGGAGGACGCCAATGGAAACGGCGACCCTACAGACGACGACAGTGACGGCGACGGTACACCGGACTACTTGGACCCCGATATTCCAATGTTAGATGTAATTGATGATTCCGCTACTACTCCTGCTAATACTGCTGTGGATATTGATATTCTAGATAACGATTTAGGAATACCTACAGATGGGACTATTACATTTACAGTGCCTTTGGACGGAATCGTTGAGATAAATGATGCTGGTACTATAGATGATTTAACAGATGATTTTGTCACGTATACACCGAACATGGATTTTAATGGTATAGATGGTTTTGAATATACGGTTTGTAACGTTGCTGGTATTTGTGACACTGCTACTGTTATAATTTTGGTGGGAACTACTCCAGTATTGGATGTAATTGATGACTCAGTGGTTACTGATCCTGAAACCGCAATCGATATTGATATATTTTTAAATGATATAGAAGTTCCAAATGACGGAAATGTCACGTTTACAGGAGCTTCCAATGGTATTGTTTCGGTAAATGATGGTGGAACTCCAGATGACCTTCTGGATGATTTTGTTACCTACACGCCAAATTCAGGTTTTAGCGGAACGGATACCTTTGAATATACAGTCTGTGATTTGTTGGGTAATTGTGATACAGCTAAAGTAACTGTAGTCGTTAACGAACCACAAATAGTTGCCATTGAAGTAAACCAGATTGTATCTCCGAACTCGGATGGTAAAAATGACTTTTTGTTTATTCGGGGGGTAGAAAATATTCGAAATAGTACATTGAAAATTTTTAATCGATGGGGTGTAGCTGTCTACGAAGGAGAAAATTATAATAACCAAAACAATGTTTTCGATGGTCGTTCAAGAGGTCGGTCCACATTAAGTACCGAGGACTATCTTCCTTCCGGAGTTTATTTCTACATCTTTAATTATACGACTGTGACCGGTGAAAATAATGTTGATAGTGAGTATATTTACATAAGCAGATAATAGCATAACCACATGAAAATCAGGAATTATTTCTTAGGGTTACTTTTTTTAGTAGTACTTTTTATAGGTGAGGCCAATGCACAACAAGATGCGCAATACACCCAATACATGTTTAATACCATCAGTGTAAATCCAGCTTATGCTGGATCAAGAGGTCAACTGAGTGCGGCCGCTTTGTATAGGGCGCAATGGGTAGGACTAGAGGGTGCGCCCACTTCACAAACGGTGAATATTCATTCACCAATAAGAAATAGTAAACTAGGATATGGAATATCCGTTGTGAATGATGAGATAGGGGACGGTACAGTTCAGGAAACATATTTTGATGGGGTTTTGTCCTATACTATTGAAGTGGCACGCGATGCTAAACTTTCTTTTGGTCTAAAAGCAGGCTTGAATGTTTTAAATCTAGATTTTAATAGACTACGGAATTTTGATGCGGAACCTATCAACGTGGATAACATTGAAAATAGGATTTCCCCAAATGTCGGTTTAGGCTTTTACTACCATACCAATAAATTCTATGCGGGTCTGTCCGCACCAAATCTGCTTCAAACTGAACATTTTGATAATTCCGCTACTGATGCGAATTCTATACAATTTCTATCACAAGAAAGGATTAATTTCTATTTGATTACCGGATATGTGTTCGATTTAAATGGGAATTTAAAGTTTAAACCTGCACTACTAACAAAAATGGTGGGAGGAGCACCCTTACAAATAGATTTGTCTGCAAATTTTATGTTTAATGATAAATTTACTTTTGGTGCGGCGTACCGTTGGGATGCCGCAGTAAGTGCATTAGCTGGTTTTCAAATTTCTGACCAGTTAATGCTTGGTTTGGCATATGACCGAGAAACAACCGAATTGGGAGGTACCCGTTTTAATGATGGTTCCTTTGAAGTTTTTTTAAGGTTTGAACTAGTAAAATCCTTTCAACGATTGGTATCACCTCGTTTCTTCTAATATGGATAGAATCATGATAAAAAAAGCACAAATACTGTTTATTTTCCTAACGATTTCTGCCTTAGGAGCAACATGGGCTCAGGAGAGATTGGTGACCAAGGGAAATGAAAAATATGAAGAATATTCTTTTAGACCAGCAATCGATATTTATAAAAGGGTTTTGGATAAGGGATTTTTTTCGGCTGATTTATTAAAAAAATTGGGTAACTCATACTATTATAACTCTGATTATACAGAAGCTGCCGAAACGTTTAAAAAGTTGGTTGCGGAATTCCCTAAAGAGGTTGGACCTGAAGATTATTTTAAATATGCCCAAACGCTAAAAACTTTAGGTGACTATGAATCTTCAAATGAAATCATGTCCAAATTTACGGCCATGACATCTAGTGATGCGCGAGCCACTGCGTTTTCAGCAGAGATAGATTATTTAGCAGAAATTAAGGCAAACTCTGGCAGGTATGATATAACATCATTCGATTATAATTCAGTCTACTCCGAGTTTGCACCCGCATTTTATAAAGAGGGGTTAATCTTTTCTTCTGATAGGGATACAGGTAATTTTGCGAGGTACAGGCATACCTGGAATTCAAAGGATTTTCTGGATTTATATAAGGTAAACTCCGATAGTATTTCTTTGAATAAGGTTACAAAATTTGGAGAAGATGTAAATACAAGGTTACATGAATCGGCATCTGTAGTAACAAAAGATGGACAAACATTATACTTTACCAGAAATAATATCGTCCAAGGAAAATATGTAAAGGATGAAAAGGGAATTATTAGATTGAAAATTTTCAGGGCTAGGATGATTGACGGTATCTGGGGAGAAATAGAGGAGCTTCCTTTTAACAATAATGCTTATTCTGTAGCAAACCCTATGTTGAGTCCGGATGAGAAAACCCTGTACTTCGCTTCTGATATGCCAGGTACATTTGGTCTATCTGATATCTTTATGGTAACGATAAATAGTGACGGAACCTTTAGCACTCCAGAGAATTTGGGAGGAAATATAAACACGGAAGCTAGGGAGACATTTCCATTTGTTACGGATGATGAAATACTTTATTTTTCTTCGGACGGTCATCCTGGATTAGGTGGTTTGGATGTTTTTGCAACAAAAATTAAACGCAAGGATTTTACTGGAAAAGTTCTTAATGTAGGAGAACCTATTAATAGTAGAAGTGACGATTTTACTTTTATTTTCGATGAGTTATCCAAAGAGGGCTATATGGCTTCAAACCGAGAGGGTGGTTTAGGAGAAGATGATATTTATAAGTTTGTAGAAAGGGAACCATTAGTATTCGAATGTATTCAGAAGATAACCGGTACCGTACGCGATAAAATTTCGAACAATGTTTTGGTAGGCGCAACCGTTAAGGTGATTAATGAGAATAACGAAGAAATATTATCGGATATTACAAACTCCGATGGTGATTACAGCCTTGTTTTGGATTGTAATAAAGGTAATTTTGTTAGGGCATTAAAGGAAGGTTACGTTCCTTTCGAAGAATATATAGGTGTTTCGGACGGAAAACCTAAAATAATAGATTTTTATTTGGAAAGGGATTTGGTTACCGCAGGTTTTGGAGACGATTTAGCCAAACTATTACAATTAAGCACTATTTATTTCGATTTTAACAAGTATAATATTCGCCAAGATTCTGAGATAGAAGTGGAAAAAGTTATTGCCGCTATGGAAAAATATCCAAGCTTAAAAATTCAAGTGAATTCCCATACGGATAGTAGGGGCCCTGCTGCGTATAATTTATGGTTGTCACAAAAACGAGCTGAGTCAACTATTAATTACATGATATCTAAGGGAATCGCTGCAGATAGACTCGCAAGTAAAGGTTTCGGTGAAACTAAGCTGATTAACGACTGTTATGATGGGGTCAAGTGCTCTGCTGAAAAGCATGACTTAAACAGACGTTCAGAGTTTATTATTTTAGAATAGCCTGTTTGTAATTGCAAAGTCTCACGCGTTCTTGTTTCTTTTAAGTTACTATAGCGTTTCATTATTTTGTACAATAAAGAAGCAACCTCTGGTAGAACCGGTTTTTAAATCCAAATAATCTCTTAACGACTTCGCCTCGGGATACTTGGTTTCAAGAAATTTTTTGTTGGCTCTTTTTATATATTCGGATATAGAACAGATTTTTATTTTACTGTTCTATCCGCCTTATATTTTAGCTATTTCCTAGTACTGTAATAATACTTCTGTTACACCATTCTCAGCTTCCTTAATATGTCGGGTTTGTTTACTTCTTCTCTCAATCTTTTGAGGATAACTTAAAGTGCTTTTTGCAGCCTAAATCGCTTCAAAGTGTACTGCTTAAAATATCGTATTTATTGGCCTAATCGATGAAA
>CAYGUY010000083.1:0-16837 GCA_964353165.1 uncultured Maribacter sp. | reverse complement strand
GATGGGTTGTCCCAAGGGGATGGGTTGTCCCAAGGGGATGGGTTGTCCCAAGGGGATGGGTTGTCCCAAGGGGTCATGACCCCTTGTACCACTATGTGTTCTCTACCAGCGCTATTTCCTCGTCGGTTAGGCCGTAGAGGGCATACACCATTTGGTCTATTTCCTGTTCTGTTTGGTCGATTTTTGATTGGAGTTCTTGGGCTTTGGTTTTGTTTTCCTCGAAGAAGCTTAGCCATTCCGCTTCCTGCGCTAAACTCAATTCAATTTTTAGCTTTTTAAGCTCCCTGCTAAACGCCCCAAAATCCAACTCGTGCCAGCTTTGTAGTTTTCTGCTAAATTTTTCTATGTCGTATTTTGACTTTACTAAATTCAACAAACTATTGCGTTGTGTATCCAAGGCTTTTGTAAACGAAATCATCTCTGCTACCAAGCTGTCCAGTTCTCCGTTTAATTCTGGAATGGGAACACGCCCAAAATACTTCCATATCAACTGGCAACCGTTCTGTATCTGTGTGCAGTATTTGGTGATGAGCCACCAGCCCATTTTTGAGTTTAATACTCCAACCAAAGTTTTATTTTCTGTTGGGATGATCCACATGGAATCATTACAATACAGGCCTTGCTCGTCGTAAATGAAACACGGTTTTACCTGAAACTTCTGATACATTATTTTAGGTTTTAGGAAGTCTTGCCAATAACTTATAGCGTCCTGGGTTTCAAACCATTTGTTACTGGTTTTTTTACGACTGCCTTTTTTGCCCGTTTGCTCTAGGCGTTCTTTTCCAAAAGCCAACAGATACTTCTTAATGGATGGATACTCATCAATATCTAGATTTAAAGCAGGAAAAGTGCCTATTAAATAAACCTCCGTTGTATCGCCAATCCATTTTTTAATATCGCGCCCACGTAATACTGGGTGAATTATTTTGGCAGCATTTGCATCCTCTTGCACCAGTTGATTTCGAACATCCTTCGATATTAAAAAAGCCTCTGTTAATCCCGTAAGAACACCTCTCATTGAATTTCCTTTTACAAAATCATTCAATCTTGTAGTTCTTTCTTCTATTTTCGACAAAAGTTCACTATCGCTTTTAGAAGAAATGACCCAAGTATTTTTATCAAAACTACTGGTCTTATAGGTTTCAAAACTTAAAGCCACGTTGGTCTGAAAATCGGATGCCATTGCAGATTTTAATACCGCCACTTTAAACTCCTCTACCGGAGGTTTGTTGGCTGCTATAAAAATTAAAGGATAGGTGGTGGCACCTTCAAAAATTTGAATGTCTCCAAAATCGATTAACTCATGCAATGATTTCCTTAAAAAGTAGGAGCGTAACGATTGTCCGTACCCTGCTTGCAGCCATTTATTAGGCATAATATAGGACAACAAACCGTTAGGTTTTAGAATATTAAAACCCTTCTCCACAAACAACACGTACAAATCTCCTCTTTTATCAAAGGTTTCATAACCATATTTTTCTAACTGCTTGGATTGGTCTTTGATGGTTTCCAATTTGACATACGGCGGATTCCCGATCACGACATCAAATCCGCCTTCATATTCCGTGGCAAAGGCGGTTTTTTGGTCGGTACAGAAACTTTCTATCAGCGCCTTTACCGCGCTTGGGTGCTGCGGTAGTTCGTGTTTGGTGCGGTTATGGCGTATGTAGTCGTAGGTGTTGGCCAGTTGTTCCTGGGTCTCCACTGGTTTTTGGTAGAATTTTTGGGACCAAAAGGGAACACTTTTATCCGTACCGCTTTGCACAAGGGGATTAATCCCCTTGGATGCGTTACATTCGCGGGCCGTTCTTCCCTTTATCTGCTTTACAATGGTGGCCACCTCCTCCTCGGCACATACCAACAACAAATGCATATGGTCCTTACATATATTGTAGGCCATGATGTTGAGGCCGTCTTTTTTTACGATATCGGCCACGGTTTCGGTTATTACACGTTCGTCATCTGCCGTTAGGTATATGGGTTGGGCGAATGGTTTGGTACCCATGGCCCGTTTTTGGCGCACCTTATAATCTATCATCCGTTGCGAGGTGCGGCTGTCGTGAATGGCGGTGGTAATATGAAAAACTCGCTTATCTTTCTCCTTGAACACTTTTGGGAAGGATGCCTGCCAATGAAAAGCCTTGTGGCCTGCGACTTTCCTATCTGAAATGAGGCTATTGCCACATTTGATACTACTGCTTAGATCGTTGAGCTTTCGTCTGGGTTGGGCGGTGCGCAACCAAAGTGAGAGTTTGGCAATCTCTACGGATTCTTCATTGAGGTCTACCCCGTAGATATTGTGCTCCAAAATGGTATTTTCTATATCGCTAAAAACAATGCCACCGCCTAGGATTTTTGCCTTTAGCTCATCTATGTAGTTGTGCTCCTTGATCAAGAAATCCAAGGCCTGGTTCAAAAATGCCCCAGAGCCACAGGCGGGATCACAGATGGTAAGTTGCAGCAACCAGGCGCGGTAATCGTCTAGCAGCTGTACCAGTTCCATTATTTTTGTCTTTGGGCGTTTGGCGCGGCCCTTAAAATACTCATCTTCCTTAAAGCCAAGTTCCGCTTTCTTTTCCTCGCACAGTTTGCCTACGGTATTTTCTACAATGTATTTGGTAATGTATTTTGGGGTGTAAAAGACCCCGTCCTTTTTCCGTTTGCTTTTTTGCTTGTCAAAATCCGCCCCTTCTATCTCGGCGTTTACACTTTCGATTTCATTTAAGGAATTTTCGAAAATATGCCCCAGGATATTCACATCTACCTGACTTTCAAAATCATAATTGGCGAGTTTTAGGGTGTGGGTGTAGAGTAAGTCATTATCTATCTCTAGACTGTCCAGCACGGAATCGGGTTTAAAGAGTCCGCCATTGTAGGCATAGATTTCTGCCCTCGAGGTAGTTCCTTGTCGGCCTTTGTCCAAGAAAACAAAATACTGTTTAAAGAGGTCGTAGAGCGGTCGTTCATCGCCAAAATCCACATCGGCCTTCCATTTTTCCAAAATCTGAACGGTAGAGTTGGGCGGTAACAGACCCCTGTCCTCGGCAAAAAAGACAAAGAGAAAGCGATCGATCAATTTCTGGGACTTTTTGAACAGTGCCAATTTTACGTTCTTCTCCAAGCGCAGGATATCCTCTTCAGCAACACTGCCCACCGATATTTCCTGTAGTTCCGTAGTCCTATAATTTTTTAATCGCTTTGCGTTCTTTTTAACCAGATCACGATACAGTTCCCGTTTAAAAAGGGAATAATCCGCATAAAAACGTTTGGTAATCTTCTCCTCTTCTGCCAAGGAAGATTCCTTAATGGCCAAGGGGATATTCTGTAGCAGATTGTCTTTTTGCAAACAGAGGTAGAGCAGTTGAAAACGTTCCGGGGTAAGTTCAAACAGGTTGAATTCCTCAAACTCCGTGGCATCATTGATGTAGAAACGCAGCTTTTCAAAATTAGAGGTAATCACATACACACAGCCCTTTTGGTTGGCCTTGTAATCAAAGGCCTGCCTACGGATGCTCTCCAAGTCCTTGGTGTTGGTTCCTTTGAGTTCTATGACGCCAATGGCATTTCCTTTGGACAAAATGGCGCCGTCTGCCTTACGGTTGTTCTTTTGGTTCTTGAACTCGGTCGTAAGGTTAAAATCGGGTTTTGGGTTTAGGGTATAGCCCAAAACGCCCACAAAAAGTTCGTTTAAAAAGGTAGCCTGAAACTGCTCCTCGTTGTTCTTTCTGATGTTCTCCTGTATGGTGGTATTCTGAAAATAAGCGGCATACTTTGAATAGGTCCTCGCCAGTGTTTTATCGTCTAGCTGCTTGAGGTAATTCTTGAGTACGGAAGTCTGAAAAAGAGCCATCTATGGATATGTGGGTTTAGCGGTCTTAAAAATAGGGAATAACTCGCTAAAGAAGCCTAAATGAGTTATTTTCAGCGTAAGATTAGACCTTTTTATGTTCAACTTTAGGTCAAAAAAAAGGTGTTTCTAAAATTGTGCTATTAGTTATAATAAAATAAGCCCTCACATCTGTTCTGTGAAGGGCTGTATTTACTGGTGGAGAATACCGCCCCTAGAATTCGGGAGAACCGGTGACCTTCCCGAATGCCTTCGCAAACGCTCTTCCATATCCTCTCAGTGACCGGTACAGTAACGGTCAAGGGTTGTGCTATAAATTATATAGGCAAATAATTCATGGCATAAAAAAAAACCGCAATTCTATTGCGGTTTAGTGGAGAATACCGGATTCGAACCGGTGACCTCTTGCCTGCCAGGCCGAAATTCCTAAATACAACAAAAATCAAAATCGCTCGCTACTTATTGATTTGCAGCTTATTAACTCATTTTTCATAAGATTTATATTCATTTGACATCATATGAATACAAACAAAACTGTGCACAGACTGTGCATTTTTATTCCTAACTTGAAGTAGTTTAAGGGGTGAAAATGGCTAAAGTTAGACTCATATTAGATACTCGAAAATCATCAAAAAATGCAATTTCTGAATTGTATCCGATTGCTTTGCGCGTGTTCCATATTAAACCAAGAATCATTCGATTGCCATATGAAACTTCAAAAAATGGATGGGATGTAAATTCATTCTGTCTGAAACGCTCTGTTCTTGTAAATAAAAGTATGGACTGTTCTGAAGTCAACCAAATTCTATATGACAAACTTCATGTTGCGCGAAGCTTAATAAATGAACTTGGAGATGCTATTCAATATATGGATATAGATACTTTGGTAGCAGAAATCAAAGATAAATGGGAGGAACAGATAAGCCCATCACTCAAAGGTAAACTGTCAAACGGATTAACTCTAAAAGTTTGGGGGAAAGTCATTGTTGACAGAAAACTAAAAACAAACAAACCAAGCTCAGCCGAATGGTATCTCAATGGGATAAAAGCTTTTATAAAATTCAATAACAATCAAGATTTAAGACTGGACCAATTAAATGTAAGTATGCTCAAAGATTTTCAAATAGAAAAAGAATCAAAAGGCCTAAAACCAAACAGCATAAGTTCCGTTTTAAGAGCTGTCAGAGCAATATACAACGCAGCTATCAATGAAGATAGAATTGAAGTAGCTAAGAATCCCTTCCATCGCTAAAAGATTCCATCTTCAAATCAAACAAAGAAGAGAGCTATTTCTAAAGACGACTTCTTAAACATTCGCAAATTAAACTATGAAAAAAGTTCTGCGCTGTGGCATACTAAAAACTATGCGCTAATAATGTTTAATTGTAGAGGAATGAATTTGATAGACTTGGTTAAGCTTAAAAAATCTAATGTACGTGAGGATAGAATATTTTATGGAAGAAGTAAAACCGGTGACCCATTATCAGTAAAACTGACTTCTGAGCTAAAGGAGATTTTAGCCCATTATTTAATAGATAAATCAGAAGATGATTTTCTATTCCCTGCAAATTACGATGTTAGCACAGCTAAATATGAGAAGTATAAAACCATAAGAAGAAGGGTAAACGAAAGTCCAAAGGTAATTGCGATAGACGCAGGAACAAAACAACATTTCACAACATATGCTATTCGTCATTCTTGGGCAACAATCGCTAAGTTTATGGGGATATCGACGGCGATAATAAGTGAAGGTTTGGGGCATAGTTCCTTAAAAACTACTGAAATTTACTTGAAGCGTTTTGATAATACTACTTTGGATGAAGCTAACGAACGAATTGTTGCTTAGTAGAATCATCCCAAATCTTACCATAACTTAACTGCGCACGGATCCTGTTGGATTTCTTTAGCGTTCCGGTAGATAAGCGTTAAGTGATATCGAAATAGGGCGCATCTACCATTGTTGTTTTAAGTTCTAATTTTTCTTTACGACCATAGGGAGTAAAGCAAGATTGTCATGACAATGACACATCTTGAATTCCCTTTTTTACTAAAAAATTTGCCGTAGAATAGGGACTGCGAAGGTTTTTTACGAAAAAATAAAGGAAAAATAAAAACAGTAAATTATTAATGTATTGTTTTTCAATGTATTATGATGAACAACATCGCTTTAGCGTGTTATCCTCTTGCTTCCACCGAACTTTTTTAAAGCTAAGATTGATAGCACGTATTTAAAAATACAAAAAGCTTTGATTAAATTCTTTTAAAACTTATTTCAACAACTTTTCTTTCTATTGTGAATACAGCCCCGTAAAAGCCTCATTAGTAAAACTACTTAAAGTGACCACGAATGGTACTTTTAAAAGATGTGTTTTTCCCATGTTTCGTTCCATAACTTTGAGTTCATTTTCAGGTATATTTTCGTTCTATGCGTTGTTGTATCAAAAATCATTTAAGGATTAATGTAACTGTCTTTGAAGGACAGGTAATTCCGCAACGGTTTTTGAAATAAGATTTCTTGAACAGATAGCGTTTTGATATAACGTGTGTACAATTCATGTTTGGCTTCTACAGCTGCAATCTTTTTGTCATTTAATAATAATTTTAGTTTTGCCAACAACAATGGCGGAGCTCCAATCATATTCTGATAGATTTGATAAATGGGTGTTATATTTCCATTTTCTATTTGATCTTGCGCTTCCAGATAATTTTCTATCGCTTTCTTAAACTCTATCATTTCCTCTTTTTGCAAATCGGCTACCTCTTCTTCTAACCCTGATAATTCGATTTCTTCATTTAGCTTATCAAAATAATAATCGCCTTTTCGTTGCCTGTTACTTGCAAAATTGAGGTTGAAGCCTATACCGATTGAAATGTTCTCTTGAAAAACAAAGTCGTCACCACTTTGGTATTTCAATTCAACAAAATCTAACAACTGTTTTGATTTAGCCGAACCCAATGCCAGTTCATGTTCTAATGTGCTCAGTTCCAATTTTTGAAGCGATATTTTCAAAGGTTCAGGAGCAGCATATTTGGCATTCGATTTTTCTATAACTTCCTCAGGGGTTATTAGATCATCGTAAATGAATGAAATTGAATCTCTAAGACTATTTAATATTTGCTTCATTTCCGCTAACTGTATTTTTTGTAATTCCTTTACGTTTTTTAGTTTTAGTTCAACGGCTGATAATAAATCTTCGGTATTTACCAAATCGGTTACATCAAAGTTAATATCGTACATACTCTCCTTTAAAATTCTAGACTTGTCCATAAGTTGTTTTTGTCTTTCCGTTAGTAATTCGATGTATTCGGTTATATATGCATAATCTACTATTTGTAGATATCGTTTTTCCAGTTGCTCATTAAAATGCAAATTGGTTTCTAGCGTAGCGATATCCAATTTACTTTGGTACAGTTGGTTTTGTTTGTGAATCGCCCCAAGACCATTCGAAAGTATCCTCATAGAATATTCTTGTCTATTGAATAGAAAATCGCGCGTTTCTGACCTTAGTTGAACCCCTTTGAACAAGGGAAGCCGGTAGTTAAACTCCTTTAAATAGGAAAGTTTATAGTCGTTGCCCTTTAGTTGCCTTGCTTCCCTTATGGTATGTAAATAATCGCCCACCGTAACCATACGTTGTGCATTGACCACTGTTGAAAGAAATGCATAAATCAACAAAGCTAGATATACGCGTATTCTTTGTTTTTTGATTCTGATTTTATTCCAGATTATCATGTATGCCCTTTATGTTTAGCGCTTTAGATTTAGTGTTACTTTTTCTTTCTGCAGGAACGGGTTGTCAGGTGGAATTTCGATAATAATCTCTCTTCCATAGGTGATGAATTCCTTGATTTTTCGAAGTCGGGGAGGTATTTCTACAATACGTGATCCTCTGGTTCTTACGATTCCGATATTTTCAATTCCCGGTCTTGTGGTTGAAAAAATAGTTATCGTATCATTCATATTGACTTTCAACATATGTTCTTCATGAATGTAGCCAATAACCAAAGTTGGGCTTTCATCATAAAAAGTAATCATGGTTTGAAAAGAAGGTATATTTTCGTCTTCTTTGCACTGAATACTGCCTACTAGACCATCTGATGGAGCTACAATTGTCTGACTTTGTTTTTTAGTTTCATAGTATTCTTGTTCTTTTTCAAGACTTTTTATTTGGGATAAGAAAGGATTATTATTTGCAAAACGTTCACTTTCCAGTTTGCTGATTTCGGTATTTATGATGCTACGTGCATAGTTGCGCTCTTTTTTCAACGCCGCTATTTTTAGTGTAATAGGGTTGTTAGTAGTACCCAATTTGTCATTTGGCGCAAGACTGTTATCCATACTTGCCACTAGTTTAATGTTTTGCTCCAGTTGGGCACTGTATTGATCGATTTCTGCTTGAATCTTGCTCGTTTTTTCGTTCAATTCCAACTTATACTGACTTATCCGCCAGTCAAGATCAGATTGCCAAAGTTGGTAACGTGTCTGTAATTCCTCAATCTGATAGCTTGTGCTGCTAATTTCCATTGAAAGATCCGAGGAAACCACATCCAACAATACGTCCCCCTTCTTTACCTTTTCGCCTGTTGTTACATGTATTCTTTTTATCTCGGTAGGGTTTTCCATGTTTATTTCAGTCTCCTTATTTTCAGCGAAACCGTAAAAGGTTACCGAATCATCAACATCAAATGCATAACATGCGAGTATGACAATGACAATGGCAAATGCCGCCCCATAGGCAAGATTAAATTTTTTCATAGTCGTCTTTAAAGTTTAAGGTTACCTTCATTACACCATTTTTTTCTGTCAATTCGTTGACAAGGCTTTTTGCTTTATCCCTATCTTGAATTTTGATTTTGTACTCATAAGAAGGTATATGCTGTAATTCACTTTTGCTTTTTTTAGTATTTACGCGGTAGTTTAGTAATACTGAGTTAGTACAATAATTAGTAAGTGTTAAACTGACATCATTTTCAATCGTCTCCAGAGCATCGGAAGGAAATTCAAATTGAAGGAACCCGATGATATAATTGTTCTTGGTCAAGGGGGAATAATGAAGTATAAAAACGGTTATACAAAAACCTACTGTGCCCACTAGTCCAATGAGAAGACCATAGACCCCAGTTGCAATACCAACACCTATTGAAGCAAACATGAACACCATGTTTCTAGGGCTTCTTAAGGTGGTTCTAAATCGTATAATAGCCAAAGCGCCCAACATGCCTAATCCTCTTGCTAAACTATCACCTATTGCCTGCATTACTGTAGCAACGGGAATTGAAATTAAAATCAGCGATTGAATAAAGAATCTAGGTCTGTCAAAATCTTGTGAAGTCTTCTCAAAGGTTACAGCAATCAAAGAAGACAATACAAATGCAATAAGCGCAATACTGATAATATTCCAGAGACTTGCTCCTTCAAGATTGCTATGCATATTAGAGAAATCGAACATGGTTTTGTGTTTAGGTATAGTTAAAAATGAATTGCTAGGGAGTGCTGGGTCGATGACATAACCTGCGCTCTTGTATATACAACAATTGACTTTTAAAAACTCCTTAACATTTTAGAAATAATTTCATAACTATTTGATAAAAAAAGGATATACTAAAATTTTAGAAGGGTCTTTAAGTGAGATTATGCTCTTAATAGTGCATATGGTTCAGCAATAATTTCATTCAATCGAGATGAGTATGTATAAAAGAATAACTTCAATAGTATATAAAAATAGAACTGCCCCAATTTGCCTTGGGGCAGTTCATCAAAAACCTTTCTTTTTCATATTGGGGGCCCTTAAAGAAAGGCAAACACTAAAACAAAGAGAACCGGTAATTTTCTTGATACCAACTCTGCCGCTGAACAGATCTAATTCTTTTCAAAAGTTAATGTATCGGTACCTCCATTGCCACCACTAATATCAATCAGCATAATTTTGACATCGCTACGAGATACAATTTCCCAATCGTCACTCAGTTCATTAAAACTTGCAGGCTCAGAAAAGAAGATGTTAAAGTCAATATCATCGCTACTGTCATCATTACTATCGTCATCGCTGCTATTACTACTGCTATCATCGCTTATAGACCATGTACCGTTTATCGTGGTGGATCCATTTTCGGCGATCAAGGTGCCATCAGCATTAAACGAAAAACCGTAACCGTTGAAATCGTTAGTTTCATCGCTTCCCGAGTCGATAAAACTTGTTATGCGCCATGCACCACTGGTTACAAGATTGGTAACCTGTTGAATTTCAATTTGGTTATTAGTGGAACTAGTATCGTCATCTTTCTCACAAGAAAGAAATACAAATACTAAAAGCGCCATTGTTTGAATCAGAATATTATTTTTCATGGAAATTATTTTAAAGCTGTTCGCATAAAATTTAGTAACACTTTATGCGAACAGCATTATGAGATTATTGTTTCTCGAAAGTTAATAGGTCAGTTCCACCATTACCCCCACTCACATCTCGTAGTTCTATTTTAGTTGCTGAATGTGAAATGATTTCCCAATCATCTGAAAGTTCTGCAAAGTCTGCTGGAGACGCGAAGAAAATATTAAAATCAATATCGCCAGAGGTAGAACCATCAGGTGAGCTACCTGAAAAATTTCCTATGGTGCAATTGTTCTTAAACCGTAATCGGTCATCGCCTCCGATGCGCAAGTCAACTTTCGATTCTCCATTTTCCAATTCGATTTCATGAAGCGTCCATGTGGCTTCTAAATCACTTAAATCTGAAATAGTGAGCACCACCTGAATACTATTACCACTTCCAGAAGCTGTCCATGTACCTGCATAAGTGTTGCCATTCCATGTTACATTCATGGAGCCGTCAGCGGAGAAATCAAAACTGTATCCTTCCAGATTATCTTCCAAATCGTTATCATTCAGTTCGAGCTTATCAACATACCAGCCTGTACATGTAGTCAATACCTCCGTTAATTGGTCTACATTGCAGTTATTGCAATCATCTATGGAATTGTCATCGCTAGAGCTGCTCGAGCTGTCATCGTTTGAACTGCTGCTACTCGAGTCATCATTGGAGTTGCTATCCACAGTAATAGACCAAGTACCTGTTTCTGTATTACTTCCATTGTCGGCCACCAAACTTCCGTCCCCATTGAATGAGAATCCATAGCCCGTAAAATCACCAGTCTCATTTTTACCGGAATCGATAAAGTTGGTTATGACCCATGATCCTTCGGAAACATTGTTCGAAATTGTTTCCACATCGGCCTGTAAGTTCGTCAAATCGATGCTGTCGTCAGTCTCTTTTGTACATGCGGTAAAGAGTATCGTTACTAAAACTAATCCGTAAATTAAATTATTCTTTTTCATAGCAATTGTTTTAAGGTTATTATATTGTTTATTGTTTATTAAAAATTAAGGTGTCCGTTCCACCATCACCGCCGCTAACGTCTCGCAATTCTACTTGGGTATCGGTGATGGAAATCACATCCCAAGTATCATCAAATTCGTCTAAGGGCGCCACAGTTCCAAAATTCAAAAAGAGTTCACTATCTGAATTTTGTGGACTCCAAGTACCGTTGGTAGTACTACCATTATTTGCAATTGCAGTGCCATCGCTATTAAAATTGAAAGTGTAGCCATTGTAGTTGCTGGTTTGGTCATCAGCATCTTCAGTATAAGAACCTACCACCCAGAGGCCATCAACTAGGACTGATGCTAAATTCCCTGTATTTCCAGAACCATCTCCATCCCCTCCATTGCCACCACTTGAGCAATTGCTCTCAAAACGAAGTCGGTCTTCGCCCAATCTAAGGTCAACTTTGTTTTCCCCGTTTTGTTCTATTTCGTGGAGTTGCCAAATGGCATTGAAATCGCCTAAGTTTGGAATATTGATTATAACGGCAATACTATTCCCAGACCCATTACTTTCCCAGGTGCCTGAAAAGTTATTGCTATTGTTCGCCGCTGTCAGCGTGCCGTCGGTAGCAAAGTTGAATTGATACCCAGAGTAATTATCTTCAAGGTCTTGGTCGTTGCGTTCCAATTTATCGACTGTCCAATCGGTGCAACCAGTCAATAGGTCGGCAAGCTGGTTGGTGGTACAATTATCACAGTCGTCATCGTTGAAATCGAAATCATCGTCCTCATCGCAACTGTCTTTGGCGTTATCTATGACTTCCTCTAATTGAGATAAACTGGTTATGTTTATATCTGTTCCATCTGCTAATAGAATGCGTATAGGAAAAGTAATGTTAACCACGTCATCACTATCGAGGTCATCAATAAAGTTATAGAGTTGTGAATCGCTTGTAATTGATAAAGTATCAAAAGCCTCGGTAGTTTGATTGAAAATAGAGGCGGTTATAGGGTATTCGATATCCAAACATTCGATATCATCGTCCGGTACGTTCTCTCCGTTACAGCTTGCAGAAAAAGAATCGAATTCCGTTTGGTCTGCGATGGCCACTTCCGTAAAGTCACTCAAGATAATTGTAACGGGAAAGGCTATTAGCAAAACATCAATATCGTCTTCTGAGGCATCAAAAATTGCCTCTACGTTTGCATAATCTTCTATATCATCTACCAAGACATCAGTTCCATTAACATTCACAATGACTGGCAATTGAACGGTAAAACAATTCGATTGGTCAATTATGTTGTCAACAGAACCGTCGTTCAAGGCCGTTCTTTCAAGTAAATCCGCAACCATAGAATTGGCCAAATTTGGTTGTTCGATTGGTGGAAAATATTCAAATTCCTCTTGTCTACAACTTAGGTTCAATATGACTAGCGACAAGATGACGGTTATTAATTTATAAGACTTCTGCATGATAAAATACTTTTACGATTAATGCGATTTGCTACTAAAACAACCAACTCCTCAAAACTCCTGAAAAATTCTAAAAAAATTTATTTCTACATTTGGACGAAACAAAATTCTAAGCTTTGTCAAAAGAACTGCATGAGAACATTTGCCAGCAACACGTCTTTTCTGGCATTTATAATAAACACTCCAAAAACCTGCATGACTACCTTTATTATAAGTACGGCGAGCGTTTAGACCCGAATGATAAAGCTCAAGAAGCCTTTATCAAACTATGGGAGCATTGTAAAGAGGTTACCTTGGGCAAGGCTAAGTCTTATTTGTATACTGTTGCCAACAATATGATGCTCAATGAGGTCAAGCACCAAAAAGTGGTCTTACGATATCAAAAATTAAAACCTCGGGAACATAGCAACGAGACCCCCGAGTTTATTATGGAACAGGAGGAGTACTTTCAAAAATATCAAAAAGCCCTCGGAAAACTTTCCGAAGAACAGCGGGTAGCTTTCATGTTAAATAAAGCTGAAGGCAAAAAGCATGAGGAAATTGCGGAACTATTAGGGGTTACCCGAAAGGTCGTCGAGTATCGAATTTACTCTGCTTTTGGCATTCTCAAAAAAGAATTGGAAAATTTTAAGCTAAAATAGTCAGGAGAAAATTAACCTTAGTTGTTATATAATCAGAAACCGAAACCATGGATAAGGAATACTTGATACAAAAATGGTTGACCGACGAGCTTTCAGAACAAGAAAAGAAGGCGTTCGAGCAGCTTGAAGATTACCCAGAACTTAAGGGTATCATTGAGAATGCATCAAATTTCAAAGCCTCTAATTTTTCTAAGGTAGATGATTTTCAAACCTTTAGCGAACGACTTGAAAAAGATACCGTTCCGGTGAGGAAATTAAATTGGATTAAACCATTCCTACGAATTGCAAGTGTCTTTGTAATCGGTCTAACACTTTCCTATTTCTTTCTTTTTAATAGGGATGTAGAAATTAATACCCTTGCAGGCGAAAAAACAACCATAGAATTGCCGGATGCTTCTACCGTCATAGTCAATGCCCAATCGGAAATACAGTATTCCAAAAGTAATTGGGATAATAAAAGGGAGGTTGAGCTTCAGGGCGAGGCCTTTTTTAAAGTTGCCAAAGGCGCTAAATTCGATGTGGTAACCTCTGAAGGAACTGTCAGCGTTGTTGGTACGCAATTCAATGTGAAACAGCGGGGAAATTACTTTGAAGTGGAATGTTTTGAGGGCGTTGTGAAAGTTACCTCCCAGAACGCCACAGAGCAGCTTACCGCAGGGGATCGCTTTCGTTTTTCAAATGGAAAAGTTGCTCTAGAAAAGACCGTCTATCAAAATCCGCAATGGACCAAGAACGTAAGTAGCTTTGAGCGGGTTCCTTTGTCGGAGGTTTTCTCGGAATTGGAGCGCCAGTACAATATAAAAGTCCGAATGGAGAACATAAGTAACGACCAACTTTTCACGGGTGGCTTTGTACACGATAGCTTGGAAAATGCACTGAAATCGATTAGCGAACCGTTGGATTTGAAATATCGAATAGAAGGTGGGAATTCGGTTAGTATATACCCCTTAAACCAATAATTTAATCTCGTAGATTTTTTAAATAAGATTTAATGACCACCCGTTTAAATATGAAAACCTCCTTTAAAACCCCTTATTATACTGTTCGCATTTTTTTTGTCCTAAAAAACATTACGCTTAACTTGACCCAGAAAGAGCAAAATACGTCAAACCATTAAAGTATCGGGCCAAATCAGGCACTAAGTTAGTGAACCATATTCAATCATATATAATTCTTCTTTTTCTACTCTGTAATTTTGCTCCAATTTCAGCGCAAGATGCCCCTTCGTCCGAAGAACTTATTAAAGTCTTAAAGGAACTTCAAGCTCGTTTTGGCTATCAGTTTAATTATGCCTCGGAGACTGTGGATGACATAGAAGTTGTACCACCTTCAAAAGAGCTATCCTTTGACGAGTCAATGCGCTATATTCAAGAACATACCAAGCTTGTTTTTTCTATTCTTGACAATAAAATTGTTTCCATTAAAAACGCTGAATTACAGCTGTGCGGATATCTCAAGGACAAAAACACGCAAGAACCCATTGTGAATGCTACTGTTCAAGGAAATAAAAGTTCAACCATTACCGATGAAAATGGGTATTTTGAGATAAAACCTGATTCCAAAGACGATCTCATAAGTATTCGACACATTGGCTTTAAAACCTTGGACAGAAGATATCAATTTTTCAAAGAGTATACCTGCGGCACAATTTACCTAGTACCCGATGAATTGCAGCTGGCCGAAGTGGTTCTATCTGATTTTTTAATACGAGGAATTGACAAGCTCAATGATGGGTCCTTTAAAATCGATTTTGACAGGTTCAGCATACTTCCCGGGTTGATAGAGACCGATGTATTGCAATCGGTACAGGCATTTCCTGGTATTCAAAGTATTAATGAAACCGTATCCGACATCAATATTAGGGGTGGCACGAACGACCAAAACCTAATTCTGTGGGATGGGATAAAGATGTATCAATCAGGACATTTTTTCGGACTCATTTCTATGTATAATCCGCAGATAACCCAAAAGGTCAGCCTACGTAAAAACGGAACACCTGTTTCCTATACCGACGGTGTTTCCGGCACTATATCCATGGAAACCGACAGGGAGATTACTTCTAAATTTCAAGGTAACATTGCCCTAAATTTTTTGGATGGCAATGCTTTTGTAGACTTTCCGTTGGGTAAAAAATCGTCACTACAGCTTGCGGCTAGAAAGGGAATCAGCAATTTTGTGGAATCGCCTACTTATACGACCTATTTTAACCGAATTAAACAAGATACCGAAGTAGCATCAAATACCAATACCGATCTTGAATTTGATTTTTACGACCATTCGTTACGTTGGTTGTACCAGCCTTCGGAGAAAGACGAAATTCAATTGAACTTTATCAATGTCAATAATGAATTGATTTTCAATGAAAATGCGACCGTTGGTGTGGTCGAAGAATCAAGGAGAAGTAGCGTAGCACAAAATAGCATTGCGGGCGGACTTCAATACCATCGCACTTGGTCCGACCGGCTTAGAACGTCTTTGCATATCTATGAAACAGATTATACATTAAACGCCTCAAATGCCAATATTCTGGATGACCAGCGGTTTACACAAAAAAATTCAGTTTCAGAAACCGGTGTAAAATTGGAAAGCTCTTACCAGCTTATAGATGAATTGCAGCTAAGAGTAGGTTATCAATATATAGATAGCAAAGTAACTAACTTAGATAGCATCGATAATCCCCGCTTTTTAAGGCTAGAGGGGGAGGTGCTCCGAACACAAGCAGTATTTACCCAATTGGGCTATGTTTCGAAAAACAAAATGACCACTTTGAATGCCGGACTACGATACAACTATCTGGACAAGTTCAAAAGACATCTGTTGGAGCCACGTTTAAGTTTTAACCAACGCTTTTTAAACTCGTTCAATCTCGAAATACTTGGCGAGTTCAAACATCAGAACACCTCACAGATCATCAATTTTCAAAATGACTTTTTAGGAATTGAAAAGCGGAGGTGGCGGTTGTCGAACGATGCCGAAATTCCTGTGATTATCGGAAAACAACTATCTGCGGGGCTGAGTTTCAGCAATAGCGGATGGCTTGTTAATCTGGTTGGTTATTATAAAGACGTTAACGGTATAACTGCATCAAGCCAAGGTTTTCAAAACCAGTACGAGTTCGAGACAGGCATTGGAGGTTATGATGCACTAGGTGTTGACGTATTGATTAGAAAACAATTCAAAAACCTGAATACTTGGTTGAGCTACTCGTATCTTTCAAGTGATTATACTTTTGACTTTCAGTCGTTACCGCAAGCCAGTTTTGCAAATAATCTGGAAGTTGTAAACAGTGCCACCTTTGGAGCCACTTACACTTCACCTCATTTTTTGTTCTCCGCTGGATTGAACTGGCATTCGGGCAAACCCATTACAAGACCCTCGGAGGGTAATGAGGTATTGGAAGATAAAACTATCAATTACGGCCCTGTTAACAACGACAGACTTGATGATTATATGCGGGTTGACCTATCTGCAATATATCAATTTAAGATGAAAGGTGCGAGTAAGGTAAATATAGGTGTGTCCGTTTGGAATCTTTTGGACAAGGAAAATACCA
>CAYGUY010000082.1:0-16950 GCA_964353165.1 uncultured Maribacter sp. | reverse complement strand
CAGTTACATTATCTAGCTGGGTAACTTCTACGCGATATGCACCATTTGAGGTAAAGTCGAAAACAGGACCGTTATTTGCACTAAAAGGTATTTCAATAGTATTGGTCGCTACGTTTACCAACTGAAAGCCATATCCACTCCCAATATTGGTAACGGTTATATTTCCGGGCGTTTCGCAGACAACATCTCTTGAAGTATACTGTATATCCAAGGTGTTTTGGAAAACATTAAAATAGAATCTGTTAAAACAACCGTTCTGGTAGGTTACCACAAGTCTATATTTACCTTCGGCATTCGCAGAAAAGGAATTGCCGTTACCAACTTCGTCCCAATCACATGTTTGATTTTTGTTTGCACAATCATCTCCTGCATCTGCACAACTACCTTCATCTAGTTGTTCCCAAACAATGCTTGTCGCATCTACGATATTAACTTGTAAAAGTTGGGCATCATTGATACCGCAAAGAAAAATTTTGGGCAACAAATCCCCATCCACGGAACAGCTGACAATCTCGCCTTGGATATCGTTGGTAGGGTCCGCGTCTGAGTTGGAATCGTTAAAAAACTCAATTATCGGATTCACATTGGAATCCCCAAAACGAACAACATCAATAATCTCCTTGAACCCTTTACACGGATCCGCAACAATTTTATCTACAATATAGGTGCCCGGCTGGGTAATCAATAACGTACTGGGGTCATTATCCGGATCGCCGTCGTTCAGAACGGTATCCGTAGTATCCAAAAGACCGTTATTGTTATCATCCCTAACCCAAACATAGGAGTCAAAATTATCCCCAGAATCCAGAATAGCATTATCCCCGCACAATTGAACTGTTCTTCTAAAATTACAATCGGATAGATCGTCCAGCAAGAAATTAGTAGCACCAGGAGTTATAAAACCACAGGTGTCAAAATCGGTTACACTGGGATCGTCGGTTATCTCATTATCATTAACAATACCTCTGTAGGTAGAATAGGCTAAATTTTGAATAAGATCCGTACAGGCATCTATAAAGTCAAAACAGTTTTCTGCTACTCGTACCCGCATACGTATACTGGCAACCGGACTTGTGTCTGTAACTAAATCATTTGGAATGGAAAAAAGTACGGTTCTAGTTGCTGGGTCAAAAGTGTAAGTCACACCTGTTGGTAGCGATCCAGGTGTTGAAAAATAGGCCTCGTCTAAAGTTACATTAATAGGAAGGACATCTCTTATAGTATACTGGTCAGCATCATCGTTGCCTATATTCTCAAAGGAAAGTACGTAATCCAAGGTTTGTCCTAGGTTTACTCCTAACCCAGTAATATCGTTACCTGCAATGTCCTCTACTCTTTTTTCTAGTACGATTTCCGGTTCAATAATTTCAATGTTAAACGAATTGAAGAATGGAAAATACTGATCACCAGTAGATGTAAATCTAAAGGTAGCGGCTGTTTCGTTATTTGGGATGGTATTTACGGGCAGATTCAGAAGGTCAGTATCGTAACCCAAGGTGTTTATACTGGACGGAGTTCTACCGGGCAATAATGTACCGTTAATTGTTATGTTACTATTAAAAAAATTATCCTCTGGATTTAATGTATTTCTAATTCTGTAGAAAGGCCCCGGAGCATTTAGACTTGCCCTAATGGCCATTTCATCTCCGGTGATTCTATTATCGCCTTCTAAAGCGGCCGCGCCAATATTGGCTCTGACCGAACCCGCAGGAATAGTTGTAAAGCCAGTGTAGTCTATGTCTATCGTAGGGTTTGCCGTTCTTACCCTGGCAAAACCATCATAGGTTGTAATCAGTTTTCCCGTGAGGGTTGGGTTTTCATAGACAATAACCAAAGTCCAACCACCAGAAATTCCTCCAGGTACAAAACCTTGTGAAACCCTTATGTTACCCACCGTGTAGGTTCCAGCGGGGTCGGCAAGTGCCGTAACCAAGCTTGTTACATCTGCATAACAGGCATAAGGGCTATTACCCCTCATAGCGGCATCCGCACTTGTATTTCCATCATATAGCACCTCGTCTGCGGTAATATCTACATAACTTCCGCCGGGTACTTGAAACTTTACCTGATTAAAATCAGACGACCTCGAACCATCTTCCTCACTAACATAAGTTGCCGACCAATACAATGCCGCGTATCGTATTCTATTACAATCGGGCTGGCCAAAGGTAAATTCTGCAGAACTGGAATTAAACGTGCTTATATCAGCATCAATATCTATATATCTAATATCAAACCAATCATTGTAGGTAGAAGTATTTCCGGTTTCATCATAAGGATCTACAGGTCTCGTAGTAGCAGTGCCGCCATCTCTGTTTACAATATCATTGGCAATGAAGGTAAGATCACCTTTAATGTTTGTTTGATATCTAAAATTATCGCCAGAGGGATAAGATCTTGTAAATGGAGTAAACTCTTGCGAGGAACCTACAAAAGTTCCCAATAACAAGATTATAATTACAACAGGTTTGATTAAAAAGTTATTCATTTTTATATTATCCAAAAATGTTTGTCTAATTTCTTAAGCGACCTATGATTACAATGTCCTAATAATCGCTTTGATTATTATGGAAAAACGTACAAGAATTCAAATTGAATCCGATGGGTCCAATTACAAATATTGATTTTAGTTATTCGCAATAAAACTTAATGTTGCAGGGGTGGGTTTTTATGTTGTGAAATACGTGTTTGCTATAGTATGTTAAACTAAAAACTAACATTTTAAGCTAAATAAAGGTTGACTTGAAACTCCATAGCAATTGAAATAAACCTTTTGAGAAGTCTCAGTAATAACAATGGCAGAAAAAGCGATGTATTTCTATAAAGGCGCTAATGAGTTTTACTAAAGTTATTTTAAGACTATATTTAAATATTCTACGAACCAATAATCGCTTTAACTTTAAAAAAAATTAAGTCCCAAAATACCGCGATGTTCCAAATAAATGATTTATTTATATTCCGTTAACATCCTTAACCTCATCCCTTAAAACGTCTTGTTTAGTATTAACAAATACCTGTTTGCTAACGGAAAGGGTTGTTTGAAATGATATAAACATATTGTAAGCTATCTCTTGGTTGTATGCCCATATTTATTGATAGACCAATTGATGTTAGACAGTTATGTTAGGTTGGTATTCAAAAATAGGTAATCGAGGAATTAGGCCGCATGATCAGAGTTAACACGCATGATCCACATTTTGTCATCATACGCATCGTTAAGTTTGGAGTAATACGAAATCAGTGCGTTAGTCCAGGAATCGTGACGTTTAAGATAGACATACCGGTAGTTATTTTCTGGATTTATAAAATAACTTGCACTAAGACCTATAGAATTCAGTAAGGCTACAAAACGATTTGCGTTCTGTGGTACGGCAAAAACGTTTGCAATAAGGTAGTATCCAGAACCAAGTCCATTAATTTCGTAACTATCATTATCAGATTTATTTGCAACTACTTTGTCCTTTTCGATAACATTTTTACGCAAGACATCGCTATCATATTTAGAGGATTTCTCCTTTAGCTTATTCACGTTATCCGCATATGCTTCATTAGTATATCTATTGTCCACGTTCATAATCCATGTGGGGCCATCATAACTTCCGTTAAGATTGCTCATAGCGGCTTCCTCAGCTTCTTCAAAGGTGTCATACCTATTCAAGTATACATATTTGAGTCCATTGTTAGGATTGTCAAGATAATTGGCATTGATACCCTTATCGTTTAACTTGTTTAAAAAGTTATCTAAGTATTGTCCTCCTTTGTATACATTAGCGACTACATAATAACCATCGGCAACTTCAGGTAAATCCTTAAATCTTCTGCTTTTAATTTTATCCTGAGCTACAGTAGTTGTTGCCTCTTTTACTACGTCCCTATTTCTATCTGCTGCAAGTGATGCATACTCTGGTTTTTTTGGTGCTTTGGGCTTCGATAGGTTTGCAGTAGCAACGGCGTCCTGCTCTTGAGTATTCCATTCGGTATTTTGTTCTTCGCTAACATCTTGTTCTCTAATCTTACGTGATGCAATAGCCGCTGTATTTAGTCCGTCTCTCTGTACCTCGTTGCTTTCGGAAGGAGTGTAACTTCTTCCGCCATCCATACTACTATTCTCGTTAATAGTTTTATTGACCGCAATAGCTCTTTCACTATCGATTCCCTTAAACAAGGCCTCTGCTTTGCGCTCTAGTTCAGGGTTGTTGCCATTAGTTTCGTTTCGTACCATACGCATAACCATGTTAAAACGACGTTCTAAATCCGATTGGCGAGTGGATTCAAGCGAATCTTGACGAAACATCAACTCTTGAATAATAGCATCGTTCTCAGCTAATTTCCGCTTTAATTCCTCTATTTCTTCATTACTGGCTAAATTCTCTGTATCTAAACCAAAATCGTTTTCTACGTTATCCATATCGTCTTCTTCAAACAATACTCTGTCGTCGGTCAGATTTGGCGTAAAAGAATACGCAAAGGATATTTCATGTGTAACTCCAAAATTATCAAAGTTGCTAGAAAGTCCTTTTTCCATAGTATAGCCTAATGAAATTCTACGGTTTAGATTAAATCCTACACCAGCAGCGGCTCCATAAAAACTATCGTATCCACCTTGTACCCAACCTACTTTTGGTAAATCCAAAATTAAACTTCCTCCAAGGGTAACCTCTTCCTCTCCTATTTTTCTTGCTCTTGCTAAAGGCATTAGCCTTCCTTCTTCAAAAATTCCAGAAGCGTTTTTAAACTCATGGGTATATTGTAGATGTCCCGAAAATGTTTTGTCTTTAAATTCGGTAACAGATTCATTTGTCTTTAAATTATAATCAAATAGATTTTCCGCAAACACACCCACATCAAATTTTCCATATGATAAATTTAATCCTGGTTGAACAGATAACAAACTCTGGTCCTGTAACCCTGCTAGTAATGGGTCTATTTCTATAGTACTAGCTCTTCCTTCGTCAAAGCCGCTATTATAGTAGGACATATTTGCACCAAAGGTTAAATTACTTTTATCGCTTAACTTCACCCCATAAGCATAATTGGCCAACACGCCGAAATTACTTAAAAGCCCTTGACGCTGAGTATATAAACTTAAACCCAAACCAGTTCGGTCGCTTACACGGCCACTATAGCTAAGAAAGTAGTTCTGATTATTGTCGTCAAACTGTACCGATTGGTTACGGTGTAATAAATTTACATATGATTTGTCTTCCCTAACAGTGGAAAAGGTTGGGTTGATCAAGAACCTATTGTACTTTAAAAGATTCTGCGCAGGCACATCGTAGGAGATAAATGGGTTCTCCTCTTGCGCACTTACATTAGCAAGTGCCAAACATAATACTAATAGGTATAAAAAACGTTTCTTTAGCATGGTAAGGTTATCGTATTACGGTAATAGTTCCTTGTTTAAGTACCTCGCTGGTATTTCTAATCTTATAATAGAATACCATATTTTGTTTTTGAAAGACCGTAGAGGATTGCGGCCAGTTATTGTTATAATTAAACTCATTTAAAATTTCCTCTCCTTGTTCGTTATATATTATAACACTAACATCCGCTTTATTGGAATATGAATTAGGTATAATCCATTGGTCGTTAATACCATCTCCGTTTACGGTTATTACATTTGGCACTTTAAATGTGTCTAGAATACTTACGGTAATCTGTTTTAAGATTTCGCAATTATCAATAGAAGCTATTAAAGTATACGTGCCAGGTTCTGTAAAGGTAGCACTGTCCGAAGTACTCATTTCAACGTTTGCAGTATTCATCCACCTATATGCTGTACCTCCAGAGGCTCTAACCGTTCTAGATGTACCTTCCGGTATTACGATATCCCCAACTGGATCCAAGGTAATGAGGTTTTCATCCAATGGTGCTATTGTAATTTCATTGGATATCAAAGGACATCCATCACGCTGTAAAACCAAACGGTATGTTCCTGGTTCGGTAATATTTAACGATTCATCCGTTGCCGATACCGCAACTCCATCTCTTTGCCATTCATAACTAACGGAATTTAAATCTGTTGTTGTACTTACAGTTACAATATCACTTGCACTGCAGTAGACCGTGCTGGTGCTAGAAATTGCTAAGGTTTCGTTTGTAAGTAACTGTATCGATAAAGAGTTGGAGCTTTCATTATATCCTGCCAATGTTGCCGTAAGGACATAGTCTCCGTTCTCCGTATTTGATGCAAGACTAATGGACTTAGTTGTTTGCCCGGGAACATCCGCTCCATCTCGCTGCCACTGATATACAAAAGCATCTTCTAAATCTGTAGTAACGTCAGTCTTTGTGCCGTCCGCAGCTATGGCATTAATAATGCTTGCCTCCAATACCATACTTGTACTTACACAACTGGTATACTGGCTAGCGTAATCAACTATAAGTTCAAAAGAAGCCGGTGTTACGGCAAGTGTTGTGTCGGAGTTTTTTGAAGAACTTGTGCATGCTCCTCCGGACTGAGTCACCTCAGCGTAGTATTCACCAGCTTGAGTAATATTTAATGTGCTATTTGTTTCACCCGCAATTTCTACGTTATTCCTAAACCACTTATAAGTTGGTGCGTTCGCCGTTGAGCTTACACTTAAAGTTTGTGTTTGCGATGGTAGAATTACTACGTTTTCTGGATTGTCTCTAGTAACTGTATAATTGTCTGCGTTAGTAAATGTAATCGCCTCAGAGCGTTCTGTACAAACCCCAGGAGCAGATATTTCAACTGAATACCCGGCTTCAAAACCAGGAGTGGCAGCGTTAACTGTATATGTTGATCCAACAGCACCTGGAATAACAACTTCATCCTTATACCATTGATAGCTCCAAGAAGGATCAGTCATATTTATAGCCAGGGTTTCTGTATCTCCGGCACATAATGCTGTAGTTGAAGGTGCGTTTATGGCTATCCCAGCTCCACCTGAACCAATAGTTACATCTACTATATTAGAATCTGTGTTACCTGAGCCAGTGCAAATTGGACCGTAATCAATAAAAACACTATACATTCCACTTTGGGATACATTTAAAGTATGTCCAGTTTCGCCGGTTAATAAGGTTCCACTTCTATACCATGAATATTGGTAGGTTTCCGCATTTGCTATATTGTCAACTTGCAAGGTAATTGGATTAGTACTACAAATGCTTCCTGGTGGAACTCCATTACCAGACTCACTGATGTTTAAGTTGCTTGTAATATCCATATAGTACATACTATACGCATCGGATTCCCCTCCTATTCTAACCGGGTCTGTACTTCTTACCCTCATCTTATATCCTTGTCCTCTGGTAGTCAATGGAATTGCAAAACTCGTATCAAAATCTGTATTGGTATTCTGATCCGTAACGGTTGCCAGGGTTTCAGGAGCTGCAAAACTGCCGTTGGAGTCTGAAAGTTCTAAAATGAACTCATTACCTGCATTGGCAGTACCTGCCCAAGTAATATTAACAAAGTATTCGTTGAACCCTCCATTTCCGGCGCAAATAGCTGGCCAGGGTGAGTTACCGGCAAGATTAGGGTTGTCTGCAGGCACCGGAGCATTTATAACAATAGCTTGAGCATTAAGCTGGATTGCCGTAAGCAGCAAGAAAAAAACGGTAAAGATGTAGATTTTGGAATAATTTTTCATAATGATCTGTAGTTTTGGGGCCCCTACTCGTATATGAATAATGAAGGCATGTCTTTACAAACCTTCTATTCAACGACAAATATGTTCCTTTTAGCGTACTCCAAGAATTTATTGTTGTAGCACCCCATAAAACTGTTGTGAAAATCGTTTAATATAAGGTCAGCCTATTTTAAACGTTGTCCTTAGCTCATTTTTGCTACTTTTGTATCCTGAAAAAATAGCATATGAGCGATACATCCAAATCCCTAAATTTTATAGAGCAAATCGTTGCAGAGGACCTTCAAAATGGATATGCAGAAAAGGACCTTCGATTTCGGTTTCCACCAGAACCAAATGGCTATTTACACATAGGCCATGCAAGCTCTATATGCTTAAATTTTGGGCTTGGCCTTCGTCATAATGCGCCTGTAAATTTGCGTTTTGACGACACCAACCCGGTAAAAGAGGAACAGGAGTTCGTAGACGCTATAAAACGGGATGTAGAATGGTTGGGGTTTAAGTGGAATACCGAACGGTATGCCTCTGATTACTTCCAGCAACTTTACGATTGGGCCATACTTCTTATTAAAGAAGGTAAGGCTTATGTGGATAATCAATCCTCTGAACAAATGGCTGTTCAAAAAGGCACGCCAACAGAACCGGGAACTAATAGCCCAAATAGGGACCGATCGGTAGACGAGAATCTTGCCCTGTTCGAAGCCATGAAAAATGGTGAATTTGAGGAGGGCACGCATGTGTTGCGTGCCAAAATAGACATGGCCTCATCCAATATGTTAATGCGCGACCCAGTTATGTACCGTGTGCTACATAAAGCACACCACAGGACAAATACCGATTGGTGTATTTATCCGATGTACGACTGGACCCACGGAGAGAGTGATTATATAGAGCAAGTATCCCACTCTTTCTGCACACTGGAGTTTGCAATGCACCGTGAATTGTACGATTGGTTCTTAGACCAAGTATATGATGCTAAAAAAGTACGCCCGAAACAACGAGAATTCGCCAGACGTAATTTAAGCCATACCGTTGTTAGCAAGCGTAAATTGGCACAACTCGTAGAACAGAACATCGTTAATGGTTGGGACGATCCGCGGATGCCCACAATATCAGGGCTTAGAAGAAGAGGCTACACCCCGGAGAGTATTCGAAATTTTGCCGACACCATAGGTATCGCAAAGAGAGACAACTTAATTGATGTCTCCCTCCTCGAGTTTCACGTACGGGAACATTTAAATAAACTGGCGCCAAGAGTTATGGGTGTTTTAGACCCCTTAAAACTAGTGATTACAAACTATCCCGAAGGCGAAGAAGAGTGGTTAACGGCAGAAAATAGTCCGGAAGACGAATCATTAGGTACCCGAGAAGTACCCTTTTCCAGAGAACTTTATATTGAAAAGGCCGATTTTAAAGAGGAGGCCAATAAAAAATTCTTCCGATTGAAGTTGGGTCACGAAGTTCGGCTTAAAAACGGTTATATCATCAAAGCGGAAACATGTACGAAAGATAATGAAGGCAATATCATAGAGGTACAATGTACATATGATCCAAAAAGTAAAAGTGGCAGTGGTAGCGAAGAAAGCCTTAGAAAAGTAAAGGGCACATTACACTGGGTTTGCATAAAACATGCGGTGCCTGCCGAAATTCGTTTGTATGATCGTTTGTTCACAGACGAAAGCCCAGACAGTCATAAGGATAAAGACTTTATGGAATTTATTAACCCTAATTCCTTAGAAGTGATTACGGGCTATGTAGAACCTAGTTTGAAAACTGCAAAACCTGAGGAACGCTTTCAATTTCAACGTATGGGGTATTTTTGTGTAGACCCGGATAGTACAACAGATCACCTTGTCTTTAACCGTACGGTTGGACTGAGGGATTCTTGGGCTAAAATTCAGGAAAAAAACTAACACCTTTAGGAACGTCCTTATTATATCATAAAAAAGCCTGAAATACACAAAGTATTTCGGGCTTTTTTGAACCTTTACTTCCTACTCCTTCTTAGTAGGTTTATTTATGTTTGTTTGTTTCATAGATTCCCCTATCATGTTACTTGCCGTAAAAGAAGCTACCATATTATTCAACATGTCACTTCCTGCTTGTGGTGAATTAGGCAATAAAATTAAATTGGTGTTTGTTGCCTCTCCAATAGACTGTAAGGTATCATAATGTTGGGTAACCACAATCAAGGCAGATGCTTCTTGAGAGTTAATACCAACTTTATTCAAAACCTCTACCGATTCTTCCAACCCTCTTGCAATCTCTCGTCGCTGATCTGCAATTCCTTGCCCTTGTAAACGTTTGCTCTCCGCTTCGGCCTTTGCCTTTTCTACGATCAGAATACGTGCGGCATCGCCTTCGAATTGCGCAGCGATTTTTTCTCGCTCAGAGGCGTTAATCCTGTTCATGGCTTGTTTCACCTGTCCGTCCGGATCAATGTCAGTTACCAAAGTTTTTATTATGTCGAACCCGTAATCGGCCATTGCATCGTTCAATTCGGCTTTTACCGCTAATGCAATATCATCTTTTTTTACAAAGACATCATCCAACTTCATTTTGGGTACTTCGGCCCGTACCACATCAAACACATAGGACGTGATTTGTTCGTGCGGATAATCCAATTGGTAAAAAGCATCGTATACCTTTTCCCGTATTACCCTATACTGAACAGAAACCTTAAGCTTTACGAACACATCGTCCAAGGTTTTCGTTTCAATGATAACATCCAGTTGTTGAATTTTTAAACTTAAGCGACCAGCAATTTTTTGCACAAAAGGAATCTTAAATTGAAGACCCGACTGTCTAATGCTGCTAAACTTACCGAAAGTTTCGATAATGGCTGCGGTCTTTTGCTTTACGATAAAAATACACGAAAATAAAAAAAGCGCTAAAAATATTGCAATCGGTATAAAAAATAAATCTCCCATGGTTTTTAATTTTAAATTATACAGCAAAATACAAAAGCTTACACTAGTGTGTAGCTTTTTATCCGTATTTGTTACAAAAGCTAGCGAAAAGCAACCGCGAGAACAAACCAGTTCTTCAGTTAATCCCTTGCTTTTATTTTAAGTTTTCCTATTATTCTTAAAACTTAAGTGTTACTTCTGACCATACATTTAAAGCTTTTGTCCCGAGTGCTGCATGTAGGGGCATATTCCTTTTAAATACCTTCAATTATTCAACTTTAATTTGAAAACCGGACAGAAAGCAAAATCAAGTTCTACTTTAGCACAAAACAAACCCGAAATGAGAAAATATATTCTAATCACCTGTCTTGGTTTGCTGTTTTCTTGCCAACAAGAAAAATCAAACTCAACCGATGAAATCAAGGAGTCCCTTAAAGCGCTGGTGGTTGGGGAAACCACTGCTTACATGAAAAAGGATTATCAAAAATGGTCCTCCTTTTGGGACCATGGGGAGGATGTTTTACGCTTAGATGTTTCCCAGACAGGTTTTGCACAAACAAGAGGATGGGATAAGAGCGGCGGAAATTTAAACTCATTTTTTAAGGAAAACCCAGAGCCCATAACTTCTACTTTTGAAAACTCCAACTATCTTATTTTTCATGACAACACCTTGGCTTGGGTGGCATTTGACCAATCTTGGACGAGTCCTGCAGGGAAACAAAGTGTAGCGAAAGCAACCGTAACTTTAGTTAAAAAAGCAAACGATTGGAAGATTATTGCCTATACTGCCATTCAATATGACCCAGAAAACGAAAATGCCAATACTTTGGAAAGAGAATAACAACTTTTGCTCTTAAACGTCAAAAATCTACTTGTCCATAAATGTTGCACACTTTTACCTAATCACCTTGAGGTTCTACTATCTTTGTCCCTTTAAACATATTTGATGCCCTATTTGCTATTATCCTCTCCACTACAAGGCTTTACGGATTCTATTTTCAGGAATGCCCAACAAAAATTCTTTGGTGGAATAGACACCTATTACGCGCCTTACATCAGGTTTAACAAAAAGATGGTCATAAAAAGTTCTTACCAGCGCGATTTAAATCCTGGCGCAAATACGAATCTTGCTTTAATTCCCCAAGTAATGACAGCGGATGCGGACGAATTTATATATACCATAAGGTATATTCAATCCTTAGGATATAACGAGCTTAATTGGAATTTGGGCTGCCCCTATCCTATGGTAACGAACAGCGGCATGGGCTCAGGACTCATTTGCAATACCGAAAAAATAGACCATATTTTAAAACGGGCACACAACGAAACAGATGTGACCATATCCATGAAAATGCGGCTCGGCTATGAAAACAGTAACGAAATTTTAGACTCTTTCCCTGTACTAGAAAAGTATCCGATAAAAAACATAGCTATTCATGCTCGACTTGGAAAGCAATTATACAAGGGAGGTGTTGACCTTGAGGCATTTCAAAAATGTTTAGATGTCGCGAAACACACCCTGTATTATAACGGCGACATTACTTCTGTAACCGGGTTTAATACAATACAAAAACTGTTCCCATCTATCGAACATTTTATGATCGGCAGGGGGCTTATTACGGATCCGTTTTTGCCTAGTATGATAAAAGCTGAAACTAACGAATACCCTGCAGAACGTTGGGAGGTTTTTAAAGAATTTCACGATACGCTTTATGAACAGTATGACGCGATACTTTCTGGACCAACGCCGATAAAAATGAAAATGCTTGGCTTTTGGGAGTTTTTCTCTCAATCTACCCATGATCCACATAAAGTATATAAGGCAATTAAAAAGGCAGGAAACCCATATAAATACAAACAGGCCGTGGCCAACATTTTTGCCGCGCAACCGAAATAAATACGTTATCCAATCTAAATATTCTTTAGTTTGGCCTAAAAAAAAGGGTATAAAGAGAGCCTGTACCACCCGGCCCTACTCCACCACCAAAATTTATGGCTATGGAACCGTCTCCCTTTAAATCTCCAATATAGGAAATAGACCTGGAAAAACGATCTTCAGTGCCCAGTGCTAAATTAAATCCTCCTTCGGTAGCGCTAATTCTATCGAATGACTTTACTGTTTTGTCCGTATTTAAATACAACACATACCCTACGCCTTCATTTTGTTGGTTTGCACCGCTTACCAAATCTGTAATTCCATCGCCATCTATATCGCCAGCAGCACACATGGCATGACCAAATTGTCCTCCAAAACTTCCATTGGGATTCTCTTCCGCATCTAATTCCTCTGTAAAACCATTTTCGCCTTCTGCAATTTTAAGTTTTGAAACCACATTGTAAGTTGTTGCATCTAAAGAAAGCATCCAAATAGCTCCTTTTCCCCCGTCTGACATAAACGCACCCACGGCCATTTCTAGCGTGCCGTCATTATCCAAATCTCCAAGCATAGCCACTTCTCTGCCGCCAAATTGATCACCGTTTTCCAGTCCAGCACCAAAATTTCCTTCCGTGGAGCTAATCGTTACCGTATTTTCTGGCACCACTTCTGAGCTCTCATCTAAAAATAATATCGCAATAGCACCTCGTGAGTTGCCGCCATCATCTGAACCTGGATTACAGGCAACTAAATCTATTCTATTGTCATTATTAATATCGCCTATAGCTGTTAGGCCATTAGCAATGATGTTTTCATTCTTCACAAAGTCTTTTACCGTGCCATCTACATTTAGATGAATAATATAGAGCGCATTGTTAGGAGGAACAGGGGAAGAGACGGCAATATCTGGAATGCCATCCCCATCATAATCTCCAATGCCAGCAACCCCGTAACCAAAGAAGTTCCCGGTATTTAGGGTCTCATTGAATCCGCCTTCTAACATGGATATTTTTTGATTCGCTAAAACAGAGCCATCTGTGTTCATAAACAAAATATAAACGGCGCCAGCATCAACACCGCCATCATCATCTGATCTTGCCCCAATTACAAAATCTATTACCCCATCGCCATTAACATCACCAATAGCATCGTGGTCCCGTGCAAACCGATCACCCGGATCTAGGTCTGCAACCAGTCCACCAGATCCGTTCTCTATTTTAATAAAGCCTTCGGCCTGAAAAGCGGCGCCCACTGGTTCTGGAACCTCTTCTTCAAGAGTTTCTTCCTTTGTTTCCTCCTCTGGTGCAGGTGCGTCCGAAGTACTGCTACAGCTTAAGAATAGCATTAAAAACCCTGCAAAGAATATAGTCCTTCTTATCATAATTTGTTTATTTATTCCTAACTGAGACTACCCATTTAAATAAAGGTTTAACTTCGTGTAAAATTTCACTTCCGTGTGTTTCTGATTAAGCGCAGAAACACCTGTCTAAATATCTAAACAATAACTGTGGCATTATGGGCTGTTTCCCAACACCCTTGTTTACGGGTTAAGCAAATATACAATTGTTGTTTTCTAGTTGTACTATAACACTACATAGAGGCTTGCGATTAATCCCATGCTTTCCGTACATTTATAGTGTTTTCAAAGTTACAACTTACCCTATAGCGATGTGTCTATTGGGTTAAAAGCTAAGTACATGAGCTTTTTGATTTTACACCATCAAAATTCATTAGGTCCAAAAGCCAAGCCATGATAAAATTTTTTAGAAAAATCCGACGCGAACTCTTAGAGCGGCAGAAAGCAGCAAAATATTTTAAATACGCTCTGGGCGAAATAATTCTGGTAGTTATTGGAATCCTAATTGCGCTTCAAATTAATAATTGGAACGAGGAAAAGATTCAAAAAGCGGAATTGAACGATATTTTAATGAGCATAGCAAATGGTATACAAACAGACATTAGAGAGCTAAACTTATTGTCTGTGGCAAGAACAAACATTAGCCAGAAAATAGATTCTATTCAGAACTATTATGTGCCTACCTCCAAAACATCTCTTGAACTGGTAGAGGCTACATACATCAACTTTGCTTTAGTAAATATTGCCAATACAGTTCAGTTTAACTCCAACCTTAGTGCCTTTGAGTCCTTAAAAAACTCCTCCTACTTTGGAAAGATACAGGGCACCGACTTGGCCTTGTTGCTAAGCACCTACTTCATAAATGCAGATAAAATCAAAACACAAGAAACACAGTACAATCAAAATCATGAAAAACTTGTACAAGATTGGAATACCAAATTAAGGAACAATGGCGGATATCTATTGATAGAACCTTGGATGGCTAAAGATTTTACTTTGGCTGTACCTCAATTTCTCAAAATTTTAAGGGACAATGCCACTTTGGCTATTTTAGAATTGGCAGAAGATGAAGTAAACTTCATTAAACCATACGAGGAACAAATTTTAATGGGCAAAAAACTCATAGAAATGATACAAAACGCTACAACCACTTTTGACCAAAAAACCAAGCTTGAATTAAGTAGTGTTTTATTTTCTTTTGGAGACGCAGATTTTGTAAGCCTACTTACAAATGGTCAAGTGCCTACCGCGTTTAAGATAAATTATGCGGCATCTGGTTTATACTCCAATCATTTCTCGAAGCAAGAGGATTACTTGACTGTTGAGTATCCTGAAAATACATACGCATGGGGGTCTTGTTATTTTATGGTAGATGCCCTATATGGAAGGGTTAACGAAATGGATTTCTCTGCGTATTCAACCGTTTTTCTTGAAATGAAAGGTAACGTTGGAGGTGAAGCTTTTGAAATAGCCATGAAAGACATAAACGACCCTCCGGATGGTAGCGAATCTAGGGTTAGCATAGACCTAACAACAGATTGGAAGTTATTTGAAATTAAAACCAATCGGTTTAAAACTGCAAATATGAATAAAATTATGGTTCCGATAGCATTCGTGTTTGAAGGATCTGAAAGCAAAAAAATATATGTGCGGTCCATCCAATTTAAAAAGGATTAGTTATAATCCTTAAAGAAATGAGTATCAAATCCCAAGTAATAGAAACCAGCCTAAATCATGTCTTCAAAACCCCTAAAAGACGACTTTACATCCCCGATACAGGAATAAAGGGCATTATGGCCTATCAGCGCTGATTCGTCACGATACTAAGCTACAAAAACATGTGCGTCCAATAAATATGGCAACCTATCGATAGATTTTTCAAATCCGATAGCTGTCAAATTATTGAACAAGGCGCTCCTTCATAATTATTACGGAATAGATTATTGGGAGTTTCCCGATGAAAATTTATGCCCACCCATACCAGGAAGGGCGGACTACATTCATTATTTAGCTGATGTATTGGCAGCTTCGAATTCTGGCAACATCCCTATTGGAAACAACATCACTTGTTTGGATGTAGGCGTAGGTGCCAGTTGTATCTATCCAATTCTTGGCGTAACGGAATATGGTTGGCGTTTTGTCGGTTCCGACATCGACCCCAAATCGATAGCATCGGCCCAGCAGATTATCGACTCGAATGACGTGTTAACCAACAAAGTTGACCTTAGATTACAGAAGAACCCCGAACACATTTTTAAAGGAGTGATTAAAAAGGACGATAAAATTAATGTCGCCTTATGCAACCCGCCATTTCACTCCACCATGGAAGCTGCTCAAAAAGGCAGCGGACGGAAAATAAAAAACCTCTCCGGAAAAAGGACAAAATCGCCACAGCTGAATTTTGCGGGTAATCACAATGAACTAGTGTGTGAAGGTGGGGAATATGGATTTATCCAAAGCATGATTCGAGAAAGTCAGGAATTCGCTAATAACTGCTTTTGGTTTTCTGCTTTAGTTTCTAAGGAATCCAATCTTAACGGCATTTACAAATGCCTACAAAATATAGATGCCCTAGAATTCAAGACCATCCCCATGGGAACGGGAAATAAATCCAGTCGTATAGTAGCTTGGACTTTTTTGGATAAAAAAGAACAATTGGTATGGTTTAATGGGTGATATAATATCTCTTTCGTGATTTACTAACGGTTGTAGCGGCCGGTTTTTACACGCATCGTGCTTATCCTATTTTTGAGCTCATACGAGGATGGTTTCTTGCTAGGGTTAAGAGTCGTTTTTTATACTAAAGAAATTTCATATTTTACAGACCGAAAGTCATAATCCGACAAAAATGACAACATTCGTTCCAATAGGTTTAAAACAAATCGTCAAAAACGCAGCGGCTATGAAAAAATTCATTTTTATATTCTTAGGAATATCTTTGCTTATCAATTGTAAACATGATACGAAAAAAAGCAACCCAAAAACCCCCGAACCAACAGGGGTAGACAATGTTGCCTACCAATGGGGGCAGATGGCATTAAATGCGACTGCAAACGATACCGAACGGTTTCAGCCGAGACCCACAATTACATCTCGCTATCTGGGGTTAATATCTGTTTCTGTTTTTGATGCTTGGGCCATGTATGACGAAAAAGCAACACCTGTGTATTTAGCCGGTATCACTAAGCGTCC
>CAYGUY010000081.1:0-17320 GCA_964353165.1 uncultured Maribacter sp. | reverse complement strand
GTCGGGGTGGCAGGATTACAACCATAATCCATAACTATTTATATATCAATTGATTATATATTCAAAAACTAAACTGTTGACCGATTTGTTGACGCAATTTTAAATGAACTTAGAGTAGTTTGACTTACTTTCTGATATTTCAAATATATAAATTGAGTACTTCAAAATAATCATCAGAACCACAAATTTTATATATAAGACAAAATTCACTGGCAAATATGAGTTCCGAAAAAACTCGTTCGTTTCTTGGGGCGCATAATACAGGGATAAAGTTGCTTTTTTGAACCAAATAAAGAGTCTGGCCGGCAAGCTGTTTTTATTTGTGTTCGATTTTCTGTTTGTAGATGGCCTCTAATTTTTATGGGCACTAGGCTTACTATTCATTCGCTGATGAAAAGCAAAAAACAATTGGCCCGACAGATTCAGAGGCAGAGACCCTAACCTCTCCAAATAAGTCTTTTTTGAGGTCACTAATTTTTTAAGGAATGCATAAAAACAGGTCAGGATATCGTATAATAGCTAGCTAGTTGGTGAAGATGAACTAAACAAATGTTTCCAACCTAAACCCTAGCAAAGCTTAGAGACATGACTAGTTAAAAATCTATTATTATCTTTAATCTATTTTAAAGTCCGTAATGAATTTTCGACCAACAGACTTACTCGGTTTAAATAAATCTATAGCCGTCCTACCCTTTGTCAATATGAGCAATGATAGTGACAATGAATATTTCTGCGATGGAATTACCGAGGAAATCATCAATGCACTCACAAAAATCAACGAACTTAAGGTAATTGCTCGGACCTCTTCCTTTGCCTTTAAAGGGAAGGATATTGATATTAGGGAAATTGGTGGGCAATTGGGTGTCAACACGGTACTTGAGGGAAGTATTAAAAAATCTGGGGAACGGGTTAGGATAACGGCACAGTTAATAGATGTTGCGGACGGAACGCATTATTGGTCCAAAAGGTTCGACAGGGAATTAACGGATATTTTTGATCTGGAAGATGAGATTAGCCTGGCCATTGCGGACGAAGTCCGGAACAATTTTGGGCACTTCGAAATTCAGGATCACTTAGTAAAGCAACCGACCAACAATGTGGATGCCTACCAGTTGTTTTTAAAAGGGCGTTCACTGCAATTAAAATGGACACCTGAAAGCATTAATGAGGCCATTGATTTTTACAACCAAGCCATTGCACTGGATACCCAATACGCCAAGGCCTACTACGCCAATTTACAATGCTATGGCTTATTGGCCATGTGGGGGTATATGCCCTACCAAGAAGCTATGGATTTGGCAATTGGCAATCTTTTGATCGCCAAAGAAATTGACACCTCTTTACCCGAATATCCGCATTCCTTTGTGGGTAAGTTTTTTTGGGGGGAATGGGATTTCAAAAATGCGCACATCCATATCAATAAAGTCTTGGCCATTAATCCGAATCACATCGATGGGTTGGAAGCTATGGCGGAACTGTTCATTGCCCTTGGCTTTTTTGACGAGGCCTTAGTATATGCCAACAAACTTTTGGATGTAGACCCACTTTCGGCAAACAATCATTATACTTTTGCCCATATCTGCTATTATCAATGTCAATTTGAGAAAGCCTTGGAAAGTGTAGATTATGCCCTAACCCTTAATCCGGAATTGGCCTTAGCGCATCATTTAAAGTGTTTTTGTTTGATATGGTTAAACCAACAACGGCAATTTGAAGAATTTATAAAGGACACGCCACTACTCGAAGAGAAAAAATGGTTGTTCCGGCTCATCAATGAAAAATCTGTTGAAGTCCCGGAGGAAATCGTTTCACGATGGACGGCCGGTGGAGGCAACGAAACCATGCTTGTTCCCTACGACCTTTATATATTGAGTAATTCCAACCATAAAGCGCTAGGTTTTTCCCGTTTGCAGGAAATGATTGACCGCAGGCGTGGCCAAATCATCAATTACAGGCAAGAACCTTTTTTGAAACCCTTACACGGGATGGATGGTTTTTCGGCTTTGCACCATTCCAACCTGTGCCTTGCGGATATTACATTCCCCGTGGAAGAGGAAGAAAAAACAACACCTACTATATTAGATGTTACCCAAATAGCGGCCTTAAAAGAGGAACTGCTTACCTATTTTGAGGAAGAGGAACCTTTTCTGAATCCGCAATTGAGTTTAAAATTCGTGGCCGATGTCCTAGGGTTCAATACCAATAAAATATCCTACCTGATCAATACCGCCTTTGATCTAAATTTTAATGACTTTGTGAATTCATACCGCCTAAAACGCTTTAAATCCATTGCCCTGGACTCCAAAAACTCACATTTGACCATTCTTGGATTGGCCTATGATAGCGGGTTCAATTCCAAAAGTGTGTTCAATACCTACTTTAAAAAAATAGAGGGGATAACCCCTAGGGCTTGGATGAAGTCCAATGCATGATTCATCTTCTTTAGTTCGTTTCAGATTATAATTCAGAACGATTGATTTGTACTTACGGTCAATCTTTGCATCAAATTTATAAATCAAAAAACGAACAATTATGACAACTTTACACAAACGCTTAGTCGTTTTCATGGTATCCCTTTTAGGGCTTTTTACATCTTGCTCTAAGGAAGACGACACCACTTCACCCAATCCCAACGACACCACCATTGAAACTGTCCTCACCGATATCGGGTTTCAAGGCTATGCCATTGTCACCAAAAACGGGAAGGATTTGGTACGCCAGGGTTTTGGGTGGGCCAATCAAAACACGGAATTGCCCCAAGGGGAAAACCTAGGGTACCGCATAGGTTCGGTTACCAAAACACTAACGGCAGCGACGGTAGTGCAATTGAAACGTGATGGGTTGATCCAAAGCTTTAATCAAACCTTGGATGAATTTGATACCGAATTCCCAAATGGTGATCAAATTACCATTGCACAGTTACTATCCCATCAATCGGGTATACCAGAGTATCAATTACTGGCTGAAGGCGCTTACGAACAAGGGGAAACCTTGGATGAAGGGACTATTTATGACCTTATCAAGGAATTGATGCTTGAAAATGGACTCGATTTTACACCAGGGTCCAACAAAGAGTATAGCAACTCAAACTATCTCATTGCAGCCTTGTTTGTGGAGCAGGTATCGGGAATGCCCTATCACGAATATGTGCAGCAGAAAATTTTCAACCCGTTGGGGATGTCAGGATCCTACAAAGGGACGGATGAGATTGATAGCAATACCCACGCACAGGGTTATTTGAACGGAAATCCCAATAGTTCGTATCCTATGGACATTCCTTTTGGGGCAGGCGATTTCAGTAGTACACCAAGCGATATGGAAACCTGGACCAATACCGTAAAAACGGATTGGTTTACCGAAGCTGAAATGTCGGAAATATTCGCCAAAGATGTTCCAAGTGGCTATGTGGATTTTGGCCTGGGATGGTTTACCACACAAGAGGGCAGTACCACCATGTACTGGCACGGTGGTGATATTAATGGTTATTGGAGTATGATTGGTTTTATACCGGAATATGATGCTACGATCGTACTGTTAAGCAATCAGCAGGACGATACGGGAACGCAGCGTAACACCATTATAGAATACCTATTGACCACAGCGTTTAATTAAAAATATTTCAATTATATAGACATGAAAAAATTAGTTGTATTATTTGCCTTGTATGTATTTTGTACAAATCCTGTTTTTAGTCAGCAAGACTATGAAGTTAAGGTCATAACAAGTGTAGAATCTATTGTTTCAAGCGGATTGGGCCGATCACGTATACTTTCATCCAACGATGAAAGGGACTACAAAGAATTCACTTCCGAGCAAACAGAAGACGATAATTCCCGGAATACCTCCAAGAGAAAGGACATTAGGGTTAAAAACTTTGAAGAAACGAAACTGTTGAACTTTTACAATTTGGGCGGAATACGCTTTCAAAATATTGTAGCGAACGATGCCTTGATTTCATCAAAACTGACGGATATGCTTACGGAAGGTTGGGATTTGGTGTTTGTAACTAGTGCCGTGGAAAGTGACGCAGGCAGAAATGACGATAATGGGATTTTTATAACCCGATATATTTTTAAAAGAAAACTGGACTGAAAACCCTTTAAATCTTTATTAGTGATGAAACATACCAACGTATTATTGGCAGGCGCTACAGGCTATTTGGGTGGTTTCTTATTGAAAGTCCTCATCGAAAGGAAAAATCAGGTGGTAGCCATTGTGCGCAATCCTGATAGTTTGCAAAATGATCATGAGAATTATTTGGAAATAAAACAGGCCCAAGTAACACGACCTGAAACCTTACGGGATATCTGTAAGGGCATTGACACCGTAATTTCTACCGTGGGCATCACCAGGCAAAAAGACGGTCTTACCTACATGGATGTCGATTATCAGGCCAATTTGAATTTGTTGGAAGAAGCTAAAAAGGCGGATGTAAAACACTTTGTGTATGTGTCCGCCATTAAGGGGGACAAGCACCGCAATCTAAAAATCCTAGAAGCCAAGGAAAAGTTTGTGGATGCTTTGAAAGCTTCGGGGTTGCATTATACCATCGTACGGCCGAATGGTTTTTTCTCGGATATGAAGGATTTTTTAGAAATGGCGAAATCGGGACGTGTTTATTTGTTCGGTTCCGGCCAGCAAAAATTCAATCCTATCCATGGCGATGACCTGGCAAGGGCCATTGTATCTACCTTGGATGATGGTAACAAAGAACTGACTATTGGAGGTCCGGATGTTTTAAGCTTGAATGAGATAAGTGAACTTGCACTAAAAACCTTGAACAAGCCCATTAAAATTGTGCATTTGCCGGATTGGTCCAGAAAACTGACCATTTGGTTTTTGCGAACTTTCACCAGTGTCAAAACCTATGGACCCATCGAATTTTTTCTCACCTTAATGTCAGAGGATTGTATTGCCCCCTGTTTTGGCACCCATCATTTGGAGGATTTTTACCAAGAAGAAGTTAAAAACAGTATTGAACCAAAATGAAAAAAATAAACGTTTTTGTAAGAATTGCCCTGGTTATTGTAATGGCCTACGTTCTATTTCATATACTGATTTTATTGCAATTTATCCCATCCCATGTGGTTTGGGGAGGAAAAATAGTAGAACCCAAAACGATCATAATTTTAGAATGGGTAGCACTTTTGGTCCTCCTGTTTTTAGGCGCTTTGATTTTAATGAAAGCCAAAGTAATTCGCTGGAAATGGCAAGAGAAAACCCTAAATAGATGGTTAGTGGTGTTTTCCGTATATTTTGTGCTCAATACCCTTGGTAATCTACTGGCGGAAAGTATTTTTGAAAAAGTGCAAGCCCTGCTTACCCTCATTTTAGCGCTAAGTTTATTTAAAATGTCCAAACGTAATCCATGAAAGCTCCGGACCCAAATACCCGCTTCCCCTTACCAAACTACAATACCCTTTGTTTTCTGAAAAACATCGTTACAAATCCGAATATCATAGTGGGAGATTATACCTATTACGATGATTTTGAAGATGTTGCCAACTTTGAAAAAAACGTCAAATACCATTTTGATTTTATTGGGGATAAGCTCATCATTGGGAAGTTCTGTATGATCGCCTCCGGTGCTACCTTTATAATGAACGGGGGCAATCATCTCACTGAAGCCGCAACGGCTTATCCCTTTGCCATATTTGGAGGTGCTTGGCAAAACGCCATGGAGGGTAAAAGCTATCCCACAAAAGGGGATACCATTATCGGCAATGATGTTTGGATAGGCCACGGGGCAACGATTATGCCGGGAATACACATAGGAGATGGTGCCATTATTGCCACAAAGGCGGTGGTTACAAAAAATGTAGAACCTTACACCATTGTTGGGGGTAATCCGGCAAAACCAATTAAAAAACGCTTCTCCGAGGCTACCATTTCCAGGTTATTGGAACTTCAATGGTGGCATTGGGATATAGAAAAAATCACCCAAAATCTAGGGAAACTCACCAGTAATCCAGTAGCGTTGTTTTAAAAACTTACATAGGATGTTCCAGAGGGCTTAATACTTATTGTGTTAAGCCTTTTTTTGTGCATCTAACTATTCTTTTCCCGATATAAAAACCTAAAAATAGTAGGGATATCAAAAAGGTTTGGAATCATAATTCAAGACGATATGCCTTCCTGTGTACAGTTTCTTTGCCTCATCAATTCATTACAAATTAAAAACAAAAATTAAAAACACATTACAATGAAAAAACTATTCATCATCGGTCTAACACTTTGCACATTAAGTGTTTTTGCACAGGGTAACAAGGAATCTATATTGAGTAATGGTTCTGATTATAAGTACAGGGTGAGCTTTCCTGCCATCATCCTAGGTAATATTGGTAAAGGAGGCGAAAGAACCAATACCCAACATATTGAGCTTCATGTGAAGCGCGAATTGGACTCCAAAAACATCATCGGTGTAAAATTCGCCACTTGGAGATTGTTTCAGCCTATGGGCATACAGTGGTGGGACGGACTCCTGGATAAAATAGATTCCGAAAGTGAATTCTATCCTGGTTACCTACGTGAAACGGGTATTGGAATTTCATACCAACGCATGCTTTGGAAAGGATTGTTTGCAACGGTAGAAGTGCTACCGCAATACAAAACTTATCTAGACCTGAACAATGAAAAAATAGCCAACGGATTCAAGCTCTATACGTCTTACCATTTGGGTTATCATATTGCTTTCGGAAAAAAGAAGCGCATTTTTATTGAGCCACAGGTCCATTTTCAAAATTGGATGTTCGATACCAATACCCCGGACGCCTTTAAACAATTGGACAATAAATGGAAATCTTATTTCCTTTTTGAACCGAATCTGTACGTTGGAATCAAATTTTAAAGACAATCCCAAAGGGATACAGTCCTCTATGGGATATTAAGTAAGAATTGGGATTACAGTGATTTAACCACCTTTTTTTAACTATAACATCATGAAATATCTATTTACAGCAATTTGTATTGCGCTATCCGCTACTTTATTCGCGAAGAGTCCTAGGCTGGATTCAACACGTATGGATACCACCCAATTTGTGAAAATTGGGGACAGTAAGCAATTCATCAGTATTAAAGGGAAAAAAAGCAACCCCCTTATGCTGTATTTACATGGTGGACCCGGAGCGGCGAGCTCATCCCACAGGGAACAAATCACCCATATTCTGGAAGAACATTTCTTGGTGGTCCATTGGGATCAAAGAGGGTCTGGAAAATCAACGCTCGGTAATTTAAAATCGCCCACCCTTTCGGTTATGACACAAGATGCCGAGGATATCTTGGAATATCTATTGGAAGCGTTTCAAAAAGACAAAATGATAGTGGTAGCCAATTCTTGGGGAACCGTTTTAGGGTTGCATTTGGCTTCAAAATATCCAAATAAAATAACCTCATTGGTGGCCATTAGTCCCGTAATATATAATCAAAAAAGTCAAAACGCGACCCAAGCCAAACTGATAAAACACTACAGGGCACGGAACAATAAGGAAGCCGTCAGGCAACTTAAAGCTGTACATATACCCTATGAAAATGTCGAGGATATGGCCGTTCAATTTAAATGGATCAGTGATTACAAGGAAACTCCCATTCCAGAAAATGAATTTGGTCAATACATGAAATTCTTTAAGGAATGGGAGCCACAATGGATGCCCCTTTATAAAGAACTGTATAGCATTAACGTATTAAAGCATCGAACCCTTTTTAAAATCCCCGTGTATGTATTGATAGGGGAGGACGATCTAACCACTGGTTTTGAACTCACCCAAAAATTTTATGAAAGGCTAGAAGCACCCGAAAAGCTACTATTTCGGCTGAAAAATGTGGGACATCAAATACCGACGTACAAATCGGTAGAAATGCAAAACTTGATATGCCATGTCTTGGCGACGGCCAACAAGTAATTAATCCAATGTAAAAGGAATAGTTAGGTTTCAAATTATAATTCAAGACGATTTGCTTGAATAGGTACCTCAACTTTGTAACATCAATTTAAAACAATCAAAAAACGAACAATCATGAAATCAAAGATTCACGAATACCTATTAAAATTAAATAACAAAGGCATGAGTAAAACAATTAAAGAACAAATCGTATTAAAAATGGCTTGTGTAGCCTTTGCATTAGTATCCAGTGTTACATATGCACAAAACACAAATTCTGAAACAACAACGCAAAGGGATGGTTTCATCTTCGAATTCCAAGTAGGTGGCGGCATAATCGGTATAGAAGATAGTGCTGGTAATCAAACGTTTGACAAAGCCCAGGGAACGTTTGTTTTTCCAGAATTAAAGTTCGGCCACATGTTGAACGATAAACTCGCCCTTACGGTCTCTTTACCGGGAAACATATACGAATTTCAGGACAATGACAGACATTTTGGAGGCTTTATACCGTCCCTACAATATTGGGTAAAAGATCGTTGGTGGATTCATGGAGGTTTAGGCTTGGCCATAGATTCACCCGCACTCTACGACATTAAGGACAACGAAAATGATGATTGGAATTTTGGATGTGCCGTGATGGCCAGCACGGGCTATGAAATCTACAAGAAGAAAAATTTTGCGCTGAACGTGCAGTCCAAGCTAGTGATGGGCAGGGCATTTTTAGCAGGAGATGCACATAGGGACGCAGTAAGCTTTAACATAGGGTTAGGGTTCAGTTGGTTCTAATAAAGGAGTATTTTAAATGAAGTATCTTACATAACGAAAGCAATACAATGAAAAATAAGGTAATACGAACCATAGTACTCTTTGTTTCCATATGGACTTTCGGTCAGCAGACCGCACATCAAAAGATTGCGGAATTATTTGCGACCGAATTAGAAAAGGATCCTATCAAAAGTGCTTTTCTGCACGTCCATTCCAAATCCAAAGGAATTGATGTTCGGTTGGCCGAAAGTACGGTGGAATCGGAACATGCCATAACGATTAAAAATCCTTTTTACACGGCCAGTATTACCAAAATGCTCACGGCTACCGCCGTAGGTATTTTAAAGGACCAAAAGAAGCTGAATTTTGAGGATAAGATTGCCCAATACCTGCCAAAATCACTGATTGAAAAGCTGCACGTATTGGATGGAAAGGACTACTCAAAAGACATTACCATCGCCCATCTTTTACAACATACATCGGGGCTACCAGATTATTTTACGGACAAAACCTTAGATGGTAGTCCCAATATCATCAATCAACTGTTGATGGATACCGACAAATCTTGGTCACCCGAGGAAATGATTCGGTTTAGCAAAGAAAAAATGAAACCTCATTTTGTACCCTGGGATGGCTATCAGTATACGGATACGGAATATGTGCTGTTGGCACTGCTGGTCGAAAAGGTAAGCGGCCTTTCCTTGGATGAGTTTTTTAAACAGCATATTTTTCAGCCTTTGGGGATGGAGTCTTCCTATATCAATTTAAAATCATCGCCGTTGAACAATGAATTGCCCATGGCCGAATTTTATGTGGGCGATACGGAACTATCAACGCTAAAAAGTTTAAGTGCCGATTGGGGTGGGGGAGGTTTGGTATCCACAACCCAAGACCTGATTACCTTTCTTGAAGCCTACAACTCCAACAAACTGGTAAAAAGAAAAACCCGCCACGCGATGCAACAATGGGTCAATGAAACATTGGGTATGGAATACGGTTATGGGATACGAAAGGTATCTTTCAAAACCCTTTTTGAGGATGATACAAACCTAGAAGTCATTGGCCATACGGGTAGTACCGCATCCTTTTTATGGTATTGTCCCCAATTGGACACCTATATAGCCGGGACCTTAAACCAACTGGAGGCTTCAAAAAGCACTATGACTTTGGTGTATGATATACTTAAACTTATAGAAAATGAGTATAACTAGGTATTCATTTCGGAAAGGAATAGTTTATGCCGTTATTTTGATGATTCCCATAACGCATTCGGTATTTGCACAGTCAGTTCATAAAACGGATTGGAAAGAAGACCTTAAAATCTACAAGGAATCTTTGGAGCAAAAACATATCGACCTATACCATTCGGTAACCAAGGAAGCATTTTACAACGACTGGAATACCCTTTACAACAGTGCCGACACCTTAAATGATTTTGAAATCATATTAAGATTAATGCGCTTCACAAGACAAATCAATGATGGGCATACGGCTATTTCCCTAAGAAATATTTCCATGCATCGTTTTCCTTTCGAAATCGAATGGATAGAAGGCCGATGGCATGTAACCAAAACATTGCCTGAAAATAAGCAACTGCTCAAGACTACCTTGGAATCCATAAATGACATTCCGGTGGATACCATAGCCCAAAAAGTTTCAGAGATAGCCCAATTCGTTGAAAATGAATATTCTTTAAAGGAAAGAACCGGAAGTTATATACCAACTGCGGAATTGCTTTTCCATTTAAATTTGATTGATTCTAAAACCAAGGCCACTTTTGGTTTCAAAAATCAAGACAATGAGTTGGTAACCATGGTATTGGAAGCGATTCCTCATAAATTGTGGGAACACAGTGAAGTTTCCAAAATAAAGTTAGGCGTACCTGGAATAAAAAGGCCTAAAACTGCCGAAGCCGGTTTTTGGTTCGCACGAATTTTGGGCACTAAAGCCCTATATATTCATTTCACGGACTATCCTTCTTTTGAAGAGATACAGGTTTTTGGTGAACACTTGGTAGCTCTTATTAAAGAAAACGAACTGAAGCAAGTTATTTTAGATATGCGTGAAAACGGGGGTGGGGATTTATACGTAGGCACCGTTTTAGCGTATGCTCTAAATCTTGCCGATTCCATTGATTGGAAGCATGGCGTGTTTGTCCTAACGAGTAACAAGACCTTTTCCGCTGCCACAAGCAATGCGGCCCTGTTCAAGCAATTGTTGAATGCCAAAATTGTGGGTCAACCCACGGGTTCCAATCCCAATGGATATCAGGATATGGATAGCTTTACATTACCGCATTCAAATCTAGTAATCACCTATTCAAAAAGATTATTTAGATTATCAGACAACGTAAATAGAGCGCTTAAACCCGATGTTCTACTACATCAGAAACGGGATGATTTATATTTGGGAATAGATACTGTTTTGAAAGAATTAATAAAAAAACAAAAATTTGGAAATCAAATATTTACAGGGTTTTAACTTAAATTCGTCGCGGTTTCAGAGTTGGAAACCCTGCCCTATCCCATTAATAACCAATATGTTACTTTCATATTTTCAAAATAGGTAACCGAATAAGTCTACCCGAAAGGCATTTTAAAGCTTTCGCAATATAAATAGTAGTAAGGGTGTACCAAAACAGTATGAATCGATTTAAATTTAATTTTTCCAATAAAAGATATTTATATAAAAAACTAAACTATACTTATTCGCAGTAAGACTAGGGTCAAATAGCATTAAATAATATGCTATTCAAAAAATCATTAATTCTTAGTTTTAGGAGACTTGAGTTCTAGCCTAATTTCCGTTCATGTGAAAGATAATTTGTCCACTTTAGGTACGAACTGACATAAAAGTAGCTCAAATATTTCGCTCAGCCGAAATTTTACAGGTATACCTTGATTTATGGCTGGAAAATTTACCGATGATTTTTTCCTGACATCAGAAAATTTTATCTCACTCTAATAAAAAGCCTTCAAAAATGGAAAAAAGAAAAGGCATTGCCTTGATTTTTACAATTATCGCATTGGTACTCGGGGTAGTCTTCTATTTGAAAATTGACTATCCGGAAAACTTTATAGGGTATTTCAAGAAATCATATTATGCCCAATTTGGGCCTTTGGCCATTTGTCTAGAGTTGTTAGTTGCAGCGATTTATATTTTTGTGGGACATAAAAAATCCAATTTTGCCTTAGCATTATTCGCATTTACGGTATTGTTGGATATCTTTTTTAATCTTATCGGCGTTTTTACCAGCGGCGTACCTGTTTATGCAATGGTCCTGTTTTTTATATGTGCGGTAATATCCTTGTTTATTGCCTTTTCAAATACTTTTGGTCTAGGCAAGATTACCGTTTTAGGTGCCATTACGAGTTTTATTTTAGGGAATGCCATAGAATTTTATTTTAATTCTTTTTAATGAGCATATCATTAATGGTAAACAACTCCATTTTTTCTTCTTTCCCTTTCAATGCAGTAGCTCCCAGAGAAGTAATCTGATATACATTTCCAAGTTTCAGCTCCTTTATCAAATCATTAGAAATTAAGTTATTCACCTTATATAGATTGCAGAGCCCTTGAATTCTAGCGGTCGTATTGAGCACATCACCAGTAAAAATAATCTCTTTTTTGAGTGCCCCAATTTCGCCAGTGGTGACTTCGCCCACATGAAGTCCCGCTTTGAATGAAGGGATTACCCCAAAAGTCTTCTCATACCAATCCGCCTTTTTTTTAAGGGCTTCTTTCATAGAGAAAAAGCAGTTAATACAATTGTAGTTCTTAATTCCATCTTGATACTTCCAAGAGATGACGATTTCATCTCCGATATACTGATAGACTTCACCTGAGTGGCGAATAATGGCATCCGAAAAATCGGAATAATATTCCCTGAGCAGTTTAAAATATTCTACATGGCCCAATTTTTCTGCTATGGTAGTGGAGGATTTCATATCGGAAAACAGAAAAATCCGTTTTTCCTCGATGGGTTGATGGTACCTTCCCGTGAAAAAATTCATCAACATTCCGTGACCTATGTTCTCGCTAATTTCGGAATAGAACACACTTACGAACAGACTGAAGGAGATAGAAACCATGGTACTTACGAATTCAATATTCCCGAGAAAATCCCACAATTTGTCTAAAACGATAGGGTCAAGAAAGGATATTTGGGATTCTAAGGCGGCTGCGATAGGGTAAGAGATTAGGATGATCAACAGCAAGAAAATGGTATAAAAGATAAGCTTATAGCCAATTTTCTTTAAAAAACTCTTTTTGCCGAACAGATGGCCAAGCCATACGACTTCGATGGTACCTACCAATAATCCGACAATAATGATTGCTATACTGGCAAAAAGAAAAACCGAGGGAGTCATCCTGATAACGGCAGACTGGGTTGAATTTTCTTCGAGTGCAGCGGTCAATACGGCTTCCTGGGAAAACAGGTTGACCCAACCCAAAACGAGCCAAATCACTCCGAATGGAATAATCCTTGATATGTTTCGTTTTGTTTTTGGGGATAGCATTAATTACGGGTTGGTCTGAAATTTATCTTCATTGCTTAATCTCTACTTCTAATAATTGTAATATTGAATTTAAATTATCCAGCAATGGATTATAATGACTTTCTTCTGTAGAATAGCTGGTTAGGTAAAACATGAACATATTATTCTCGAACGCCACGGAACGTAATAAATTCAAATTACTACTTGGACTATCCCCTTTAGGAAAGGTAATTTGCTGATTTGCGTTTGCATATTCAAAAACGGTACGTATACTATTTTCATCTCCTCGGAACATATCCAGCACCTTTTCCCTTTCATTGGCCAAATCTTGTTCTTGACCGGCAATATCATCCAATGTAGAAATCCAATTGGTCAGATATATCCTTAGGTCCGAATTTGTAATGTCTTTTAAGCTGCCGGAATTCATCATTTCATTTAAAAGCGAGTTGTTGGGATTAAATGCGATATCGAAGGAAAAAGATTGGTACAACAAGTTTGAAAATTGTTCTTCAGTAGGCACTACTTCTGGATTGGCAGTAAATTCTAGTATTTGTTTGGCGCCTAAGTAATTACGCCTGTTAATCTCGATCAATTTAACCAGTTTTTGTTTGCTGATTTCAAACTCTCCCTGTAATCCTTTTAAATAAGTTTGCTCTTTTTTTTCTAGAATCTTTTTCTCTTGACCATTATTGATTGCTAGGGCGATGAGTATTCCGATAACCACAAGTATAATCTCACCTACCGCATATAGTAGATAGCTACGAAGTTTATTTTCAGCGACAAGCTTTTGTCTTATTTTTCGAAATAATTTCATTACTGGTTCAGTTTTGTATAATAAATATATCCTTTATTTAAACTTTTGCTGATTCAATTCTTTGCGATTATTTTTTTCCAATGATACTATTACTGATTTTCCACAGATCGTATCCCAAAAATTAATAAATAACCGACCATCCAAAATTCTCCAATGGTTGCTGGTAGTATAAGAAATCTATTGAAGCTAAAATCAATTCCTGAGTAGCGTATAATCGTAGAAATTAAATAGCCTATACCTCCTAAAATAATAACTCTCCCCAACCAGACAGGCATTCTTTTAGATTTGATGACTATATAACCCATGGGAAACAGCCAAAGCCCAAATAAAAGACCACCAATACCCCAAGCATATGAAATTATATTTTGAAAAACCTGAATTAGTACAACTTTATCTTCCATAACACTTATGTCAGAATTAGCAACACCTATTGCAGAGGCGATTGAAATTGCACTTATCATAATCGCTAAAGCATTTACCATCCCCCAAATACCTAAAGTCCAAGCTTCCCATTCATAACTATCTTTAAATAATTTGTAAAACCAAACTGCGGTAAGGGCCTGGGATATTACGATAGCAAACTCTAATAGCAATCTAATTCTTGCAGTAGATTCTAATTCTACTAAATTCGTTAGCGTTTGTTCGGGATTGCCAGGCACAAATAGTTGAGAATGAAATACCATAAACCCTAAAATCCCTGAAATAGCCATCATTAAATACCACACGCCAGTTATTCTAGCTGTCTTAATTAATTGTTTTTGTTCTGTATTTACGATCATAAATGATTTGATTTTAATTTTAAGGTATTGGTTACTTTCTCCTTTTCAGTATTTTTACAATTCTATTATTAATGATTTCTGATACGTTCCAAGAGTATCCGCCACTGGTATTTACAAATTGAACAACCACAGCATCAATATCCTTGTGATACTTTGCAATACTGCTATATCCTGGTAACAATCCCGTATGTTCATATACATAAATTGATGAATAGATAGCTTGTTCCTTATCATTGAGCAAGGAGCCGTCGTTCAACGCCCTCAAGAATATACCCACATCGGCTGCTGTAGCCACCATTGAGCCGGCAGGGCTTACAAAATCATTGGGCTTTAAGTCTGGCTCATAATCCACGGCATATCCGCTCATTACATCGTCTAAATTCACTTCACTTAGCAAACTGTAAGTGTGGTTGAGCCCGAGGGGCATTAAAATTTCTTTTTTGATAAATTGGTGATGACTATATCCCAATGCTTTATCCAAGATTTCACCAATCAACAGATAATTGGTATTTGAGTACCTATATTTTTTATCCGGTTTAAAATCGGCAGGAGTATCGAGGACCAAATCGAGCGATTCTTTGGTATTCTTCGAATAATCGTTTATCCAAAAACCCGGAAAGTCAGTATAGTTCGGAATACCAGACCGATGTTGCACCATCATTCTCAAGGTGATTTTATCCGCATTTTCAATTCGTCCCACCAGTTCCGGCATATAATCAGCGAGCGTTTTGTCTAAAGACAACTGATTGTCATTAACTAATTTTGCTACGGCAACAGCAACATACAACTTGCTAATGCTGGCAATCCGGAATAAAGCTTTTGGGTTGGCAGGAATTTTATTCTTTCGATTCTGCCAGCCAGCGGCATAAAATTGAGGTGGCTTACCAACTTGGTCTACATAAACAATCATGCCGTCCAATCCGTATCCAATGGCATCATTGACCTGTTCCTGAACCGTATCTGGTAATGGTGTTAACAGTAATCTTAGCAAAATCCATGGTACAAAGAATAGTGAGCTGATGCTTGCCATAATAAATATGATTTTGAGTATTCGTTTTGATTGTTTCTTTGCCATAATACGGTTGTTTGTTTTTTCATTTTATTGTCTTAAAACCTATAGGTTCTCAACTTTCGCCTTTCGCCAAAAATAGATGGCAAATAGCGTCGTAATAATCGGTAGCATGAGTCCGTATTCATCTATCCAAAAAGTAGTGCGGTCATTTGTTATCGTCAACGGCGTGAAAATCTTCTGTATGAATATATTGTGTACGGAATGAAATAGGGCCGCAGGCCACAAGCTGTTGGATTTAAAAGTATAGTAGGCCAAAATGACCGAAATTGCCACTATCATTACAGTAAAAGCTGTAATGTGTAGCAACAGGTTTCCACTTCCCTTGTATATCAAAAAGATAATTGGCCAATGCCATATCGCCCAAATTAGGCCACTAATTATAGAAACAGTGCCAAAGGAAAATAGTTTCCGAAGTTCGTAGATGAAGAATCCCCGCCATCCTATTTCCTCGCCCAATGTCGAACCAATGTTCTTTACAACACCAACAATAGATAAGAGAACAATCATAGTCAATAGTATAATAGTACTATTGAAACCTTCCATGCCTAATTCTTGCGACCACTCGGTGATAGTTTCCTGATTGAGCACATTTCCAAAACCGAAAACCCAAATCAATACATAGGCAATTATAATATAGGCTACCGGAATCAAATAGGATAGGCGCAAATTTTTCAAACGTTTCAGACCCCATGGAAGACTTGAAATCGGTCTTTTCAGTAGCTTTAATGTAATAAAGGCCGATAATGCAGGGCTCATCATTAAAGCCCCGACATAAATGCTTGTAGGGTTCAGCTTGAGTATTGCGTAATAACAGATAGTACTTAGCAGGGTCAAAATACCCAAAAACAACAGTATCGTTTTCCGGACTTTTTTCTGATTTTTTGGTTCGTTACTCATAATAAGTTTATTAGGTGACTACACGTCTATTTACAGCGCTAATTTGATTGTCTTTACATCTTTGTTTTTCTTGCCAATGGTGCTAAATAGTTATTCAATAGCTATCCTTTGCCTAATCAATCGGCTATCATTCTTAACAGCCCATCCCACTAATGGGACTTGGTACTTTAACCTCTTTTCAAAGTTCTAATTCCTACTGCTACCAGCGATATTATTAAAATCACGAAATAGAGTGTCGTGCTCGTACTTTTAAGAAGACTGAAACTACTGGTTATTGCTACAGTACTATGGTCTATTTCGGGATAGCTGTTGAGTATAGCAATGATTCCTATATTTTCGGCGTAATCCATCGCTCCGGCTAATAAAGGCAAAAGACAGAGATATGCCAACACCGTTTTTAGTTTGTCGAGTTTGTTAAGAAAATAGGCAAGTACTAAGCAATAACTTATTCCAAATAAAAGTGGATAAACCATATCCACAGGTATTTGATTGCTTAAATAAGTCTTACGTCCAATTTCTCCGAGTGTGTTGCATAGTTGGTCGACATAATTGAAGTCATATCCCATTGGTAGCATATCAAGCAATTTCATTCCATTTGAAAATTCCATTGTTTT
>CAYGUY010000080.1:0-17500 GCA_964353165.1 uncultured Maribacter sp. | reverse complement strand
CGTCAGTTACGAAAAAAGAGATTTTTATCGGAGCTATATCCATTTGCGGAAGGCACCATGCCTATTGGTCGGTTAGATGAGAAATCAGAAGGTTTACTTCTCTTAACTACGGATGGTAAGCTGAGCGATGAAATTAACGGTAGTGGAATAGAAAAAGAGTACTATGTACAATTGGATGGCATTATTACTGATGATGCCTTAAAACAGCTACGACAGGGCGTTTCTATTGGCATCTTCGGAAAGACCTATATTACAAAATTATGTTTGGTAGAAATTATAGCACCACCAGATTTTTTACCACCAGCACATCGGAAACTTCGTATTGGTGCACATAGACCAACATCCTGGATTTCTATAGTGCTCACGGAAGGGAAATTTCGCCAGGTGCGCAAAATGACGGCTGCTGTGGGATTTCCTACGGTAAGGCTTATTCGTATACGAGTGGGAGAAGTTACGTTGAACGATTTGTCCGAAGGAGCTGTTTTGCCCCTAACAGAAGTAATACGTTAAGCTTTTAGTTTCGAAGAAGAAAACCTAGAAAACAGGGTTAGTTTTTTCTTCGTATTGATAAAATAAACCCCTGTAAGCAATACCAAGGCAGCAATAGCGGATTGTGTGGTAATTTCTTCCTGTAAAAAATACCAACCTAAAACCATAGCGATAATGGGATTCACATAAGAAGAAGTTGCTACCTTTTCAGGAGAAACCACCCGTAACAAATAATTAAAGGAAGTGAAGGCAACGATACTACCGAATATGATTAATAGAAACATGGACCATTTTACAGGAGTACTCCAACCTATTGGAGAACTCCATTGCTCACCGAGTAGTAAACTGATCAAAAACAATAAGATGCCTCCAGTAAACATTTGATACCCGGTGTTCACAAAGTAATTAGCGGGTAGGTCAGCCTTTCCAACGAATAAGCTACCGTAGGCCCAACTTAGCATACAAACAAAAATAAGTACCATTCCAAGTACAGCCCCTTCTTGGTTAATAATTTGTTTTTGACTTACCAACAGGTAAATACCAACAATGCCCAAGCCAACACCAACATAAGACATCGGCTGAATTCTTTTGCCTTGTAACAAATACATTAAAACGAGTACTACCAATGGCTGTGCGGATATTTCAAGTGCAGCAAAACCACTGTCTACAAATTTAAGTGCCCAAACGACCACCCCATTTCCAAAGGTCAGAAACAAGAAGCCAGCGATAATCGTATTACCTAACTGTTTTTTAGAAATTTTGAGGGAACGTCCTGTTAGTTTTGCTATGCCAAATATCAAAAGACCTGCTATAACAAAACGGCTGCCTGCTAACATAAATGCCGGGAGCTCGCTGACCGCAATTTTATTTAGTAGGTATGTTGCTCCCCAAATGACATAAATTGCAAAAAAGGCCAATACGATTAGAAGAGTGTTTCGTTTGGCCATATTATTACATTGCGTTAACTCGTTACTACTATGCTATTTTCTTTACACGAACGGCATTCATACCCTTCATGCCTCTTTCCAACTCGTAAGAGACCTTATCGTTTTCAAAAATTTCGTCAATAAGACCACTTACATGCACGAAATATTTTTCATTGTTTTCCGAATCGATTATAAAGCCAAAACCTTTAGAAGAATCAAAGAAAGATACTTTTCCAGTTCTTACTGGGTCAAACTCCTCTACATCTCCTTCTTCTTTCTTTGGAATTCCTAATACAATATCCTCCGCTTCAATCTCTACTTTCATAGATGGGTCCGGCGGTGTATCAACTAGATTTCCATTGAAATCTACGTATGCCATAGGAATCCCAGAAGTACCATGTTCTTTTGCATCTGCCTTTCTGGCAAGCATTTTTTTCCTCTTTTCTTCACGTTTTTTTAAACGCTTTTTTTCTTTTTCTGTTTTGTTAAATGTTTGTTGCGATTTTGCCATTCGTAATTTTAAATTTTTAAATATCCTGTGTTAGAAGAGAAAACGAAGTAAACTGGTGACTTGTAGATAATGACAAATAAATAGTTGAGTCTATACTATTTGGTAATCTTTAAGGTCATTGCACTATTATTCTGCATCCCTTTTTAACGGTAACAAAGATACATTATGCATTTGGATTATATCGTATTTCCGTTGGTAAGTATTCAAACACTTTTTCAACATCTTTCCTGAGCACTTTTATTATTAGCGTAAGCTAATTGCTCTTTTAAAAATTAAGTCGGCCTGCATATCGCCTTGGTTTACAAAAACAAGAACGAAACCAATATAACTAGTGATGCTATCGCTTTGAAAATAATATCCTTATTCATTTGAAAAGATAATAGTTATAAACTAAGAAGAGGATAGCATCCTAACAATCCCACCCTCTCAGTTTCAATGAATTTACGATTTTATGTCTAATTGTTTAAGGAAATTCTCTGAGTTGTTCCATCGGGATAAGTAAGGTTGGCGTTGGCATCACAAGATCCGTCTCCAAAATCTACAAGAACGGTTAGTCCATTTTTATCAAAGGAAAGCTGACCCTCTGAAATATAGTCACAAGATAACTTCGTTTTCAACACGTCTATAATCGTAGCCGTATAAACGTCATCGCCTACCCTTAGATTCCAACTCCCATTGAGTGTTACCGCAATATCCGCTAACTCATTGGCGATGATAAAGCCAAAAAAGCGAGTCCCATTTTCTGTCGCAAGCGTACCATCGGCTAACACCAAATCCACATCGCTGGTTACAGAAAACGTAAGGTTACTACCATTGGTTTCGCCATCGAACAAGAAACTTCTTGATCCATCAATCTTGACGTCATTAATAAAAAAATCGCTGTAGGTAGCTGTAAATGAAGGGATTTCACTTTCCAAGTTATAGGAAACTTCAATAAGGCCTCTAACATCTTGTCCGTCTAAATTACAAGTGACAAAAGTTAAGATGTAACCCGTCTCCGTTTCTGCGTAGTCATAACAATTATTGTTGTTAACACTTTTTCCAGCAACACCATTTTCCACGAATAGAGAAGTGAGCAAGTTGTCCGCAGCACCAATAATGAGATCAGTTTCTAATACTATTTGAAGATCTGCTGAATTTAAGGCAAAATCATCATCCGCGATTTGATCTTTGTCCTTACTGCAACTAAAAAATAGGGACATAGCAACTAATAAAGTAAAAACGTTTTGAAATACGTGTATCTGGTTTTTCATTATTGTGTAGATTAAGTTCTATATGTTATGAACGAAAAAACACCCTATTTAGTGTAACAACAAGTATACTTTAACGCCTATTAAAACGCTTTAGCAATTGGAATCGTATACGATTTTGTACATTTACCATATGACAAAAAAAATAAACCTTAGAGATCAGGTGCGAGACCATCTGCTAAATGAGATGACCAAGGGCTTCTTAGAACTTGGAAAAACGATAAACTTGGCAGCCTTATCCAGAGCATTAAATGTTAGCGTAACTCCTATCAGAGAAGCGTTGGCGCAATTACAGCAAGCTCGCATTATTAAGGCAGTCCCCAATCGTGGTTTTATTATTGCCGAATTGGATGTTAAAGAAGCCGAAGACCTATACGATCTCGTAGCTAGTTTAGAGGTTATGGCTATTGAAAATAGAGAGTTTAAGGATGCCGATATTAGCAATTTAAAAGCCCAACAAGAAGTCTTTGAAAATGCTACTGACGCTATCTCTAGAATTCAGGCAGACATGGAATTTCATAGATTATTGACCCAAGGTTTTGAAAATGAGTTAGCGCTTCAATTACTGCAGGATCTCAAAACAAGGGTGTTCTTCTATGAACGCGCCTTTATGGCCAACGATTCTTTTTACAATAAATCCGATAATCAGCATGAAGCTATCATTGCTGCCATAGAAGATGATAACGTTCCAACAGCCTCTCTCCTATTAAAAATGAATTGGATGCTCATTTTAAACTACATTCAAAAAAAGTTAACGGAATAAAAAACTACTTTAAATCTTCTAACAAGGAGGCAGCGGAATTCGTCATATGCCGATAACTTCGATAACCCCATCTAGAAAAGATGGCCATTGCAATAAGGACTATGGTAAAAATGAGCACTTGTTCGGTCTTAATACCTTCAATGAACATATCCTTGCCCTTTGCTATTTTTGCTATGGACGGTAGTATAAAAAATAGTAGGGCAAACGAAAGCCCGACACCTATTTTTTGAAGTGTTAAAAATCGAGTTTGTGCCTTGGTATAGCGTACCAAATTATCCCTATAGGTTTCTACACTAATATCAATCCCCTTTAATTTCTTTATTGAGCTTAACACCAAAAGTGGTAATACCGTTAGTATGGTAATTGAAATTGCCCCGCATAGCTGTAAATACCAAATATCCAATTTGTTAAAATTGAATAAGAGGTAGATTGCAGCTATAAAACAAACAACCGCTCCTGGTAATTCGTACCTATTAATTGTTCTGAACTTATTTCTATACTTTTCTTTTGTCATGTTCATTATGATCTCTTTTGTAAGTTTTTTTTGTACTTCCAGTTCATTGCCCATTTGAACCCAGGCCTGCTTTAATTCCTCTAATTCCATACCCAACTATTTTGTAATCGTTGCCTTTAATTTTTTCTTAATACGTGAAATTCTAGTCCCCACGTTTGTTGCGGTCAATCCCGTGATTTCTGCTATTTCACCATAATTTTTACCTTCAAGGAGTAACAGCATAAGTCCTTTTTCCAAGGGATTAAGCTTTTGGATATAGGTATGGAGAAATGCTAGCCGTTGCTCATAAACTTCATCCGAACCATCTGTGCTAGCTGTAAAAGCTTCCGATATTGGTGCTTGAATGGGTATTTTTTTAGATTTTCTAAGAAATGAAATAGCCGTATTCATTCCTACACGGTACATCCAGGTCGTAATTTTAGATGCACCCCTAAAGGAATCAAAATACTTCCATAACTGATACACTATTTCTTGAAAGAGGTCTTCTCTATCCGAAGTGTTGTTCGTATATACCGAAGCTACCTTTACAAGCAGGCCTTGATGCTCTTGTATTAATTTAGTAAATACGGCCTCCTTGCTCATGTACTACGTCGGTTTCTTAATAGGTATCGATTTTTGTAAAAAAATCACATACACTTTAAACTATTTCAATAAATGATGTACAACATGTTTAGATATAGCTCGTTATAATGCTAAAATTTTATAGGATGCAATACTTAAATCAAGAAATTGAGGCCTTGACCAAAAGAAAAAAGACTCCCTCCTTAGTAAAACCCGAAAACTCCTGTGGTATTTTTCAGGATGTAGAGAAACTGGTAACTTCCAAATCGAACCAAACAGAAGCTATTTAGATGCTACTGTTCAAAAAGTGAAGCATCCAATCCTGGAACAATTTTTAGGGCATTTTTATAATATACTTTTTTAAGCACCTCATCCGGTAAGTTAAGTCCGTACATGGACCAAAAAGCATGGTATTTTTTGTAATATGGAAAATACTCATCATTGCTTTCCAATATCCGGAAATACGTGGGGAATTCGTCTGGATTCCAGCTATCCTTACCAAATAAGATACGATCTTGATATTTGATAAAAAATGCTCTTGCATTTTGCGGCTGCCTGCCTAATTCTGCAATAACCGCAGCAATTCCAACATACATATTGGGCATATCGTCCATAAGCCTACCCAACTTGTTTAGATTATTTGCATACCAGCCCATATGTGCATTAATAAAGTTGGTATTTGGATGCCTTTTGAACACATTATGCTGCTCTTGTATAATTTGTTCCCAAGGCGCTGGATCAGTAGCGGACCTTTTTCTTCTTGGATGGGTTTTTAACTCTAACCACCTTTCATTATCGCTATCCATTTCATCCCAAAACGGTTTTGGATCTGCCGCATGAATGAGCACGGGAATACCAAGTTCTGCACATTTAGCCCAAACCGGATCTAAACGCTCGTCGTCTATGGCAACCCTATTACCATTGATATCTTTGTATCTTAATCCTAGGCTCTTGAATATTTTAAGACCCTTTGCACCGTTCTTTACATCTTCTTCTAATTGCTTAGCTGCTTTTATACCCCAATCAGCGGAACCAACACCCTCAAAATCTACATTGGCGAACACGGCAAAACGGTTCGGGAAACTTTTTTCAATATTTTCTACTTTTTCCTTCAAAGGTATTCCTGATCCACCGCTAAGATTTACCATAACACCTTCGTTCAACGACTCCATATCCATAAGTAAACTGATCAACTTTTGAACGGACATATCCCGCTGATGACTGTGGATATCAATAAACTTAAATTTGGATTGTTTTATTTCTTTGCCCGGCACTACCAAAGTAGACGTTGGATTATACTCTTCGAAACTCATTTCTTGGGCCGATATCGATGCACAGCTATGAAGAATTGCCAACGTACTTATAATACAATATTTAAAAAGAAGCCTTTTAATCATTTTCTAATCGGTTATGTTGTTCGTATAATAGTTCATAAGTTTCTGGCGTGTCAATATCCATAATCTGTTCACGGGCGTCCAAAACAATCATACTATCCTTGTATTTGGACATAATGTGCCTTGCTCCATGGTCCTCGTTCAAATGTATTAATTCTTGCGCTATTTTAGTGCTAAACACGGCAGGAACGCCAGATTTATTAGGATATTTAGTCGCTACAATAGGCGCCTTTTTGGTTATAAACACTTGAAGTAACTTTTGATAATAACCACTGGTTAATAAGGGCTGATCGGCCAAACAAATCAATATCCCATCGATGGTTTGGGCTTTTTGTAAAATACAATCGATCCCGCAAGCAATGCTGCTGCCAAGTCCATTTTCCCATTTTTCGTTAATTATAGGTGTAACAGGTTGCTTTACTAAATGTAGCTCTTCCTCAATTCGCTTTGAATTGGCACCTAGAACGATATAAACATTTTCTTTTTTTATATCGTAAATTGTATTTAAGGTATGTTGCAATAAGGTTGTCCCTTTCCAAGGTAATAACTGCTTAATTCCCTTCATCCGTGAAGATTGCCCGGCAGCCATCATTAAAATGGCTATATTTTCCGATGTTATCAATTCTGATTTTTTCAATTTTCCCAAAACGACTTATTCCTTAAAATCATTACTTATTCAACCAGTATGTAAACTTCAACGTAAGCCCCCAATTACGACCTTCAAAAGGAGTGATAAAATAATTATTCGTATAGACTAAGAATAAATCCGATGCAGGACTATAGCGCCATTGAAACCGAGAATTCACATTTAGGTTTCCAGTCTGCTCATTGTATTGGAAAAGGTTGGAAAAAAACACTTTATTGGTAAAGGTAATGTCCACTTCCGAACCAACCAGCCAAAATTGTGAGGTATTCCATGGTTCTGGTAAAATAATCTGATTATAGTTCAAATTAGCGCTTAAGCTCACATACGGCTGAAAACGATATCCCAACTCCGTAGATAGACTGGTGCGGGTCCCATCCAAATAATAACCTCCCAACCTACCTTCAAAATTATAGGTAAATAGACTCTGCGGTCTTGAATTAAATGTCCAACCAAAAGCATTCCAATTATGTTTGGTTCCGGTTTCAAGCTCTTCTTTTCCTAATCTGGTAGGATCAAAAGGCGCAAGCAGTTCCACATAATCATCAGAAACAAAAAAGAATAGATTACTGCGATTCCTGAAGTCGAAATTATATATTAATAAATTGGTCCTATCTGTCTGATTAAATGACTCGTTAAAGAAATAGTTAAAGTTCAATTGAGGGCCATGGCTTACCAGTTTGCTTTTCTTTGGAAAAAAAATATGTCCAACAGATGAACTTAAACTTACGTAACCTGTACGCGGCACAAAACCTACCTCTGCCGTGTACTCCTCGGCTACCCATTCTTGCTTAAAACCCCAGTTCCATTTTCTACTATTATAATCTATGTTCATAGCTTGTGTTACACCATTTCCTAGTTGCTCTGGTCCAAAAGATTTTAAAAAAAACGCCTTTCCGTTCCACAGGTTATTTGAGGAAGCTAAATTGTATTCTATACCCAAGTTTCTATTGAATTTTGGATAGATGTCCTGTATAGAATCATTATTGGTTGGATAGTTCAATGATTGTTTGTTTACGAACATTAAACCAATATTTGAGCGCTTAAATACTTTACGCTGTAAGGAGAGTACCCCAAAGTTTTGACTTGGAAGTCCCGATTCACCTACGCTAGCTGTTTGCATGTTTAAAATACCAATTCGCCATTTGTCGTTCAAATTACCGCTTACCCGTGCTCCAGCTTGTATGGGAACACCGAGTCCAATTCTGCGAGAGAAAAAGGGGCGAATATTATCGTAACCAAAATTGGCGAAAAGGTCACTATTCTCTAGAAAAAACTGTCTTCGTTCTGGAAAGAACAGTTCAAAACGGTCTAGGTTGGTAACCTGTCGATCCACCTCTACTTGTGAAAAATCTGGATTTATGGTCAAATCTAAATTTAAAGATGACGTAAGACTGAATTTAACATCACCACCAACTTTTATGTCATATTCGGGATTTCCATTAGTTTCTAAATCTTGGGATACATTTCCCAATACGTATGGAATGATAGAATAATTGACTCCAGGCGCCGGCGGTGGTTTATCCCAGACCAACGTACCGGTGTACGCCAAGGATGCGGTCGGGAATTGCCTAGGTATTGGGGTCCAACTTGATTTTTCGCTCGACTTCAAATCAAGTCTACTAAAATTAATGCCCCATTCTGTTACACCGGCCTCATATCGAATCGATTTAAATGGTAAAGCCATTTCAAAAACCCATTTTTCATCATCTTGAACAACCTCGGAAATCCATTTGGTATCCCAATTAAGGTCTATTCTGCCACCGGCGAACATAGTTCCGTCCCATTGCGCACCTGCGGCATTACTACCAAAGGAGAAACCGGTTGTTTGGTTATTGAACGGGTCTAAAAACAGTAAAAAATTATCATTTTTCCCAAAGGAAAAATCCCTTCTAAGCGACTCTACAAAATTTTTCCCTTTTTGTTCATTATAAAAGATAGCTAAGAGATAAATAGTTGTTTGGTCATATGCCATTCGAATTTCAGATGTATTTATAGCGGGACCATCGTCCATAGGAAGTACCATAAAAAAGTCCTTAGCCACATCCGTATCTAGCCAGGCACTGTCATCACCAACACCATCAATACGTATTGGTCCGGTTGCCTCGTTTATATGTAATTGAAAGCTCGCATTTTTCTTTTGGGACGATAAAGAGACTCCCAAAAAAAACACTACTAGCAATAAAACTAACTTATTCAATGATGTGTGTTTAGGTTCGGTTCTTATTTATAGGTGTTTCAGCCTTTAAAATTATGGTAGTAATCTATCGTCATTAACAATGTTTAACATAATAAACAAATTTACCCATAATTTCTAAGCGGAAACTGCGTTAATTTTGTTGAACACAAAATATAAGTATATGAAATCGTTCTTTAGAACTTTTACTGCCCTGTTATTCGTCTCGCTTGTTGTTTCTTGCGGAAATGCGGATGATGATATTGATTTAAACCTAAACTTGGGCGAGGGCCTTGGGCAAGGGAAACCCGTAGATGATTGCTTGGGTCTGGATGAAGGGGAACTGGTGCTGTCCATACAAGACCAATTTACAACCGCACCCGGAAAGGTATCTATTTTCTTTAAAGTTTCCGATACGAACGGAAATCCGGTTTCCGGATTGACCGCAAACCAATTTACGATTTACGAGCAAGGCAGGAACGATGATTGTTTCAATACCATTTCAACGTCGGAATCCTTTGCACGGATCTCTCCCAACTCACAAATATTCAGTAACAATACCTTATTGGTTTTGGATTTGAGTAATAGTGTTTTGGATAGCAGTTTAGAGGAGTTGAAAATTGCAAGTACTAGTTTCATCAACAATGTAATGCCCGAAACGCCACAGGAAAGCAACCAAATGGCCATTTATTGGTTTGATGGAGAGGACGAACTACATTTGCTTAACGAGCTCACATCATCTCGGACCGAATTGGCGGCATCCATAGAGGGAATTACAACCGATATCAGTTCCGATCCGTCTACGGATTTATATGGAGCGGTTATTAAGGTGACCGATATTGCATCTGACCTCATTAAGGAAACTACAGCTAGGGACAATATTGGTGCTGCATCGGTTGTGATATTTACCGATGGTACCGATCAAGCATCTCGTTACACAGAAGCGGCTGCCCTGAAAAAAGTGAACGAAGCCAATGCCAACATTTCTTACTTCAGTATTGGTTTAGGAAGTGAAATTGATGTGCAGGTATTGACCGATATAGGTAAAACATCTACTGTATTCGCAACAAATAAAGAAGAACTCGAAGATACTTTTAACGATATTTCGGATAAAGTTTCTGAAAGGGCGAATAGCTTTTATCTATTTGAATATTGTAGTCCGAAAAGGGATGGTAGTGGAGAGAACAACCTGGCTATACAAGTTAGGACTGGTACGAGAGTAGGTGCCGTACAAACAAAATTCAACGCAAACGGATTTACCGGAGGTTGCGAATAAATAGTAATTACAGGTAATCAAAAAGAGGCCGATCGGCCTCTTTTTTTGTACGCTATATTTTCCTCTCAACATTCTGTAAAACAAGGATTAAGAATCAAAATTAGGTATGTCATCAAGGTCTGTCCAAAAATTAAAAACATCCGTTCATCTATTTTATCCGTAGATGATTTTGAGAATATCTTAACTAAATTCTAAACACGGTAAAATGAAAAAAACAGCACTAGTAGGAATTTTTTCCATCGCGCTTTTAGCATCATGCGTATCCAAAAAGAAATACGTAGCATTGGAGGACAACTTGTCCCAAACCAAAAGTATGCTTACTAAAACACAAGTAGAAAAAGAAGAACTAGAGGGTAAATTCGCCAAAATAGAGGCTCGGGTTGCAGAATACAATTCTAAAATAAATTCCTTAAGGGAAATCAACGACGCGCAGTATACCTCGGTAGGTGACGTTGCGGTAATGAGCAACAACACAAAAGTGAATATGCGAAAAGCCTTGAAGAATGTTGACCCTGCTAAATTAGCTGCAGCAACAACACTTCAGGATTCTATGAATTTAGCCGTTTCCTATAAATTACAACAGTCTATTTCGGATGATAACGACGATGTAAACGTGAGCATAGACAAAACGGTAGTAATGATCAATATTTCGGACGAGTTGTTATTCAACACCGCAAGCTATAAAGTGAGCAGCAAAGCGGACAAAGTACTTAGCAAACTTGCTGAGGTAATTAAATCCGAACCCAGTATGGAAGTTATGGTAGAAGGCCATACCGATGCCAGAACCATAAATACCCCAATGGTTAGCGATAACTGGGACTTGAGCGTAAAACGCGCCACCTCTATTGTTCGTGAGTTACAGAAATCTTACGATGTTAATCCAAAGCAATTGATCGCTGCCGGCCGAAGTAGTTACCTTCCCTTAGCCGAAAACGATTCTAAGGAGAACATGGCCAAGAACAGAAGAACTAAAATTGTAATCCTTCCCAACTTGGATAAGTTCTTTGCCTTATTGGATGCAGAAACTTTATAAATTAGAGTATAGCTATTGAAAAGGGGAAACTAAGCGTTTCCCCTTTTTTTTATTCCCATATTCAACGAACAAATTATTTCACAAAACAAACCATATTATGGTAGAAACACACAGCTTTCGTCAAGCAATGAACTTGTAAAACGTTACTTGGTTAATAAGCTGTTACCTTACTGAAAAAAAATTAGCTAAAACACAGTAACTCAATAACCCGGAAACGCCATAAGGTAAAAACGCAATAACAAAAGAACACAATAACGCAGTAACTAAGTAACTCAATAAAACAGTATTACAAAACCAAAGTAAATGCACTATCCCGAATCGTCAGGAAAAGGGTTTTAATTATAACTAGATTATAAAAAGTAGGGTTTTCGTCTTTTCAAATGTTATATTCTAAGTTACCCCAAACAAGACCAGTACACATCCTAAAAACTATGTTGCTAACGATAAAAATTAGAACTCATGGATGTATTAAACGAAATTATAAGAAATAGTGCTTTGAGCTTATTGTCCGGACTTTACCGAAACCTTGTGCTTCTCCTATTTTCATCTATTGTAGTAGGGCTGTTCGCTATGCTCATTACCTTAATCCGTTACGGTTCCCATATGTCCTTCCAGTTTGGTTATTAACCTAAAAGGGATTGCATTATCTATAAATCATAGCATTCGGAATGGTGGGTTTTTCCGACTTTAAATCGATTAGAAATCCGTTGATTACAGCGTATTCCAATACACCGTTTTTTTCCAGAAAAAAGGTGGGATTTACCCCGGGTTGCAGCATCAATTCTGGAACTTCGTAGTTTTTGCCGATGATATGAAAGGGTAAAGGCGAATTTAAAGCCGTTACCGGGATAGTACTCATTCTGACGTAGCCATATCCCTGCTTTAAAAGCTCCTGACTGTTCAAATCCTTAGCGGCGGACATGGAATCCAATATATTCGGATACACTTTTGCCGGTTTCATAATATGTGCACTGGCATCCAAGGTTTCATAGCCATAATAGGTAGAAAGATCCCCTTGGTCTATTACCCGACTACTGTACCAAAAACGGTTATGGTCTTTATAATCCACTTCTAACTGATTGATTCCCATGTCCAAGGTGTAGGTTTTTCCCTTAAGTTCGTATTGGGCACCTACAAGTTTTAAATCGAACAGCTTTCTATCGTTCTCCGGGATTTTCTCATATTCGGTAATTGGTATTTCCTTATAATTTTCCTTGGCAATGGTGTAAATTGCGGATAAGATAGAAACATAGTTGAGCTTTCTAATTTCCTGTTTTTCGATATCGTTTGGATATCCGCCAGATTCTATCAATATAGTGCTCGTACCCCATTTTTGAATATTGTCCCCAAAGGCCCGTGGTTCAAAATCATCGTTGTACCTACCTACCTGACCGGGAGCATACTGCTGTAAAATGTTGTTCATGAAAACAATTATTTTCATGGCATTCCCACGCACCTCGTTGATATCCTTTTCGTAATTGTATGCTGGTGCTAGGTAAGAAATTGTTGCGGGTTTATCTGTACGTTCCGCATTGTAATAGGTACTTTGGTCGTGTAAATTGAATCCAAAATCCGCTTCTAGACTGTCACGAACGCGCTTAAGGGTGCGTCCCTCTGGAGATTGTAAACGTAGGGCATCCCTATTGATATCTATGCCTAATAAATTTCTTCGTTGAAACAGTTCTGCCCCATCCGGATTCAGCATCGGTAGAAAATGGATCGTAAGGTTATCCAAAATAGCCTCCTTTTCCTGCTTGAAATCAGGACTATCGAAAAAATTTAAAATATCAAAAATGGCTTGTGTCGCCGTAGGTTCATCGCCATGCATTTGTGACCAAAGGAACACACTAGTACCGCCTTTCCCCAAACTGATCAAGGATAGGCTTTTACCATTAATTGAGGTTCCTACTTTTGATACTTGAAACTTGGGGTTGGAAGCGGCATTGGCTATCAATGGAGCTATCTCGGAATGTTTTATTCTTCTTTTATTTAAGGATTCTTCCTGGTAGGTTTCATAGGTGTCGTAAAGTTCTGTCGTAATGTCCTGGGTTTGGCTTATTCCGAAAATTGGTATGCATAAGATAAGAAAGAGTCTTAATTGGTTCATAAGAAAATGTAATTTGGTTGTTGACGTTTAGCGTTTTACGTTTAAAAGATTCAAATTTCTAGATTATAATTTCGGTATCGGTTTAAAATTAAGGTCAGTCACTGCTTTTCTAACCCGTTCCATAAATTCGGGGCCAGGGTCTGTTTTTACGGTTCTATAGCCACTATCTTGCTCCAGCCAAAGCGGATGGTTCTCAAAAAGGGTATACTCATAATGCCCTAACAGATAATCGATTTCGTATTTTTCGGCCAAGTAGCGTACCAATTTTATATTCGCTTTCAGTTGCGCCTTGGTCAGCGGTTGTCCTTCGGCCCCTCCTACATTTTCTACGCCAATAGCACAGTGGTTTAAACCAATTACATGTCGCGCCATGGTAGTTTCCGGCAAGAGTCTATATATGGTACCGTCCCTATCTACCATAAACTGTGAGGATACGTTTAAACCACTAACACCATTGATATCCGGTCGCCAATTAGGTAATGTTGGATTTTCGAAAGCTGCAAAAGACTTTTCAAATGTTGGAATAACGGTCCAGTGCAATACTATCATTTTTGGAATTATTTCCGGAGTATCCGCATCCAGACCGTAACGTTGGTCTAAATACTCGAGCGTTAAACGTTCCCGTTCCGTATCAAAAACAATGGGTTTGTCGACAATGCTTATCGTTGATCTACATGACGAAAGCAGAGCCGCACCCACAACAAAAAATAAAACTGTTCTCATTCTTCACCCTTATTTACCGTATCTTTTTTTATCCCGTATTTGATCTTAACTTTTCTTCGGCCCCATTCCCTAGCCTTTCTTACATTTGTACCCATATAAATATCTATGCGATTGCGCCATCTTGGATGCATTTTATCTTTGACTAGATAAACCCCTTTAAAAGTATCAATTTTGACCAAAGTATTATAACTCAGGCCTTTTTTTAATAGATCCCTAGATACGGCTATCCATTTAACACCAGGTGTAATGGAATCTCCCCATGCCGTAATTTCGGGATGTTCATAGGATGTTTGTTCGGGTACAGAGTTATAAGCTGTTGCGGTGACGGTCAGCGGTTCCCATTCATAGGGATCTTCAACTTTAACTGAGTCCTTACAAGAGAGGAACATTAAAATGGACGCCGTTATGATAATAAACCTATACATGAGATAAATATAATTATTAAACGGATTTGAAAACAGGCTACAGCTTTAAAGAATTTCCTATTGCTAAAAGTAGCCAAATCAATAACTAAACCTATTTTCGTTTCACAGGAAAAAAAGAACATAGCGTAAATTTAGTTCCACAAAATAAGACCCTAATTCAGATTATTTACATAAAACCTGTCCAAATTTCCTTACCGATTACCGATACCTCCACTAAGAACTCATCCGTTTTCATTAATTTTGTAATGCTATGAAAAAAGAGAAAAAACCAGATTATATCGTGTTCGACGAGGAGACCCAATCCTACAACGGTAAATTACTGCCTTACTCGAGCAGTGTTGCCGCTCCAAAAATCACACCTCCCGATGTTACGTCCTGGAAAAACACCAATATCGTTAGTGCCAATAATCAATTTAAGGCGCAATACGAAGCCATACAAGCGGAATACAAACGCCTAATGGCGGATTTTGAACTGAACAATTTGGTGTACAGCGCAAAGTTTAGTTTTGAACCTATAGTTGGAAAAACTTATCATTTATACCGATCCAAGGACGAGAGTACCTTTTTATCTTTGATTTTACCTAATGAATGTACTTTTGAGCATTTGGGAAGTTTTATATTAGGACCTAACCGGACTTGGGAAAAACTATAGTCCAGGCAAGGGTACGTAACTGCTATCGTCCGTCATCATGGGAAAGGTTTTTGCCTTCCAAGCAGCTTTGGCCTTTTCTATCTTGTCTTTATCGTGAGAAACAAAATTCCAATAAATATGTCGCTCTTCCGGTAAGGGTTCCCCTCCAAAGAGCAATAAATGAGTGTTTGCATGTACGATAGTCTTACAGGTATCCGAAACCTTACTGACTAAAATATTTCCCTTTTGTACTACTTCCCCACAGGCCTCGATACTGCCTTCCACGATACAAATACCTATTTCTCCTTTGAGATTATCCAAAGTATTCAACGCATAGCGTTCGGTTGTTTTTACTTCTACCATAAAAAGGGGCGAATGAACGGGTACGGGAGCTATTTTTCCAAATCCCTTACCTGCAACCAGCTTAAAATGTGCAGCACCATCTTGCCAAGTGGGTAAATCTTTACTTTCAATATGATGAAATTCAGGATTCATATCCTCCAATTCTTTTGGCAAAGCGACCCAAATCTGATAGCCGTGTGCAGTAAACCGCTTTCCATTTCTTAGATATTCAGGGGTACGTTCCGTATGGGAAACACCGCTACCCGCTACCATCCAATTTACCGAACCGGGCTTGATCAATTGTTTGGTGCCAATACTATCCTCATGCTGCAACTCACCTTCCAACATATAGGTTAGGGTGGATAGTCCAATATGCGGGTGCTGATCTACATCCATATAGGTTTTAGGACCTAAACTGGTGGGACCCATGTGGTCTATGAAGATAAAGGGACCTATCATTCGTTTCTTTCGGAAGGGAATGAGTCTGCCTACCAAAAAATCCCCTATGTCTCTGCTACGTTCCTCTATAATCAACCCTATGTTCGACATGCCTAGCTTTTTCCTAAATTTACAACAATCTATAAAATACACCTGTTGAAAAAAGTAAAGTTCCTCCTCCCCCTGATTATTGTAATTATCGGTTTTATTGTTTGGAAAAACTATCCCAAACTAAATCTCATCTCTGGATACTCCTCTAAAAACTTGGCTTCGAACCATTTTATAGCCAATAGGGAAATCACGGAAATCCAAGAAAACGATAATAACATGCCTTTGGTAAAACTGGCCAGCCTTGAGAAAACCACGGCTAACTCCATTATTAGTTCCGTTTACGGACTAATGCCTAGAGAAAGCGTGTTCCGAGAGGGACTGGGTAGCGTATTAATCAACGATACGTACCACAAAAACCAAAAGCTATTACGTCCCAAAAGAACACGATTAACCAATTATAAACCCTTCCCTTACGGAAACGCAGGAACAAAAGACACCGTATTTAAGAATATCGACTATGAACAATTAAACCAAGCGATAGCGAATGCCTTTAGCAATTATGAAACCCAAAAAACAAGGACAATACTCGTTGCATACAGGAACCAAATAGTTGCGGAAGAATACATCGAAGGCTTTACAGCCAAAACTCCAATTCTTGGTTGGTCCATGACCAAAAGCCTTCTGGCTACCTGTTACGGCATACTGGAACATCAGGGAAAGATTACGATGGATTACCGGCCTTTTGCCGATGAGATACGCATGAAAAATAGCAAAATCGGTATAACCTTGGACCATTTACTTCGGATGCAAAGCGGTCTGGCTTGGGAGGAAGATTACACCAAAATTTCCGACGTTACCCAAATGTTATTTCTGGATGCCGATATGACACGGGCTCAGGCACAAAAACAGCCCATCGCCCAACCCACTGAGGTTTGGAACTATTCTTCGGGAACCAGTAATTTGTTATCCGGTATTCTTAGGGAGCAGTTTGAGACGCATCAGGAATATTTAGATTTCCCTTATGCCCAATTCATTGATAAAATAGGTATGCACTCTATGCTACTGGAGACCGATATGGCGGGTAATTTTGTAGGCTCTTCCTACGGATGGGCCACTACCCGGGATTGGGCCAAGTTTGGACTTTTATACCTGAATAAAGGCCTGTGGAACGGAGAGCGCTTATTTTCAGAAAACTGGGTAGACTATATCACGGAACCTACGCTACATTCCGATGGTGTCTACGGCGC
>CAYGUY010000079.1:11268-17764 GCA_964353165.1 uncultured Maribacter sp. | reverse complement strand
TGTTAGCTAATGCTTGTTTGTAGTTCATTGCTCATTCTCCTGCCTTATTCCCGTACCACTTTTACTTTGTGGTCACTACCTAACTTAATTATGGTAGTGAGTTGGGAACCTTCGTTTTCCTGTTGCAAATTTACCACATAGTCCACACCTTTTAAAATGGCTGTCTCTATTTCTTTAAAACTTTTTGGAACGCGATTCCCTTTACTATTGGCCGTTGTCGCTACAATGGGTTTTTTAAACTTGTTGATGAGGTATCTGCAAAATTTATCTGTAGCAACACGAACGGCAAAGCATCCGTTTTCATCTAAAACCGATGCGGCTATAGCTTTTGGATTATCGTAGACTATGGTCACGGGTTTGGTAGAAAGGTCCATGAGGTCATAGGCCAGGTCGGGTACATTTTCTACATGCCTTTCTAGCATGGCATCGTTCGCAACTAAGCATTCTATATAGCTATTAGAGGATGTGTTTAGCAAGCGCAATAGGTTTTGTACAGGGTTTTCTTGTGTGGCGTCACAGCCTATTGCCCAGCCAATATCCGTAGGGTAGAGTATAAGCCCACCTTCCTGAAGGACGGTGATTCCTTTGTTTATGTGTTCGGTCAAAATTTCGGAGGGTTTGTTGTATTGCAAAAATAGGTTTTCTGTTTTTAAAATGTTTTGAATACTAAGTGGCTATAGCTCATTTTTGTTCTTCCTTTAAATAATATGCAAGCCAATGTTCATATTGTATTCTGATTTTGTATTTTCCGCCAAACTTTATTCTTTTTGAATATGATTGATGTAAATGATAGGGAATTATTAGAAAAGTTTCCTAATTGGAAGGTGATAGAGCGCACACATAATCGCTTGGAATTAGTGGCCGTAAACCCTGACAGAACATCGGACACTCCAAAACTTGTGACGCACTTATACGAGCAAATACCTAATAAAAAATGGATTTTTCATTTAGAAGCGGATAAATTTGTTGCCACAATCAAAGAAAAGTCTAAATATGCTAGAATGTATACTTCTGGAAGTTTTGATATTTTTCACTTTGGACATTTAAATATCTTAGCAAAAACGAAAGAGCTTTGTGACTATCTCGTTGTTGGTGTTTCTACCGATGAACTCATTGAAAAAGAAAAGGGCAAACTTCCCGTTATTCCTTTTGAGGAGCGTATTAAAGTTGTTCAGGCTATTGGCTTAGTTGACGAAGTAATCCCTCAAATCGATAAAAATAAACAGCGAATCGTGGATGCATATCATATTGATGCTATCTCAGTTGGTGACGATTGGAAAGGTCGTTATCCTAAAGTTACTTGTGCCATGGAATATTTTCCTTATACTGCCAATATAAGCAGTACAATTTTAAAACAAACCTTACAGCTTAAATAATACATACATGCTAGGTTAAGGCCTTGTCATCCGTAGAAGTGTTCCAGTCTTTTACAGGTGTCTGCCATTCCCCATACCTATAGGTTAAATAACCGTCAGTATCTTCTGGAATGGTATATTCCTTATTTTGAAAGGATATCGTTTTAAAATTTTGATAAAACCTCAGAGGAACGCATTTTGTTTTATTATCTATCTCCCAAAAAGTGTTAGACCCTTGAGTATATTTTATAAATACATCTAAGCATACCTTACCTTTAAGCAAGCCGAAAAAACGTTTATTTCGTATTTTAATCATTCTTAGATCACCTTTCTTGAATTCCTTGCTTGTTTCTGAAAAATATCTTGTCCGAACTCTAAATCCTTCGGTTTTTAAGTTTTCAATGAGAGGATTTAACTTGTTTAACTGGGTTGCATGAACAGAAATATCCAAATCATTATCCCAAGGTAGTAATCTATGCTCACGTCTAATACCGAGTAGGGTGCCACCTTCTAACCAATATTGAATTTTTTGATTTTCAACAATTTTTGTGACATCTTTTAAAAGTCCCTCTGCTTCTATTAGATTGTTTCCTTCTAAGGTAATATCGTAGGCCATATGAAGCTGCTTATTATTTCTGAATTCCTCTTAATCTTTTGAGTTCCTTGTATCTGCTATACACACCTAAAGCGTTAAGATAGCTAATGATTAAACCTTTTTTACCATCTAGAAACCCAAGCCTAAAAATAAAGTGGTTCAAAAATTTATAAAATGGCCTAAAAGCAAAATGATATAGGTTTGGATCGTAATCTTTAGCAAGCTCTTCCTGAGCTTTCATCTGACCATATTTTATCATTTTACCCTTATAATCTTCATAGTTTTTATAGGAGTAGTGTATGAGTTTATGGTTTAGGGCGGCCACTTCTCCTGTTACAATTAGGGTTTCATGTACTATCCGTTCTTTTGTGAACGCTACCTTACTTTTTCTAAAAAGTCTAAAATTCTTATCACTCTGCCAGCCACTAAACCTTAGTACTTTTTGTTTAAACATAAAGGTTCTATAAAAAAAATAGGCAACAGCCCTAACATCACCATTTATGGTTTGTAGGATTTCATTTTTTAGTCGCTCTGTTAGTCGTTCATCTGCATCCATAAACAATACCCAGTCGTTTGAGGCTAAGCTCATGGCATAGGATTTTTGATCCGTATAGTTGACAAATGGTCTTTGTATTAAGGTAACGTTAGGTCTCTTCTTTATCCGTTCAACCGTACCGTCTGTACTAAACGAATCTACTATGATAATCTCATCTGCAAACTGCACATTAGTAAGTACTTCATCTATGTGAATAATTTCATTATAAGTAATAAACACCGCTGATAGTTTATCTTTAACCACACCGTTCCAAGGCTTATTAATAGGTCTACCGAAAATGGCATCTATTTTTATTTTTCTATCCAAGGTGAGCTCTCGGTGTTCCGGTATTTTAGTTTTTGAAGCGTATTCTTCTACCGCTTGAATCATTCGAACTGCCGATTTGCCGTCGTTATAAGGATGGTACATTGCATTCAGTGCCAAACGCTCGTCCTTGAAAACATCTTGCTGTAAATTCGCATGAACGCTTTTAATTAGTTGCCCCTTTTCGGTAAGGTTATCCCAACGAATATGTTTTGATATACTATTAAAACTGATTACAGGTTTGTTCAACAATAAAAACTCATAAATTACAGAGGATGTATCACTGATTAGAAGATCCGCCAACAACAGAAATTTTATAATGTTTTTGTCTTCTACAAAAAGTATATTTTTATGCTTTTCCGATAAGGCTTTATAGGAGTCAATCAATGACTCGCTCATTAGATCATGAAACTTCACCATGATGAGATACCCTGTGTCAGTAGCTAGACTTTCAATATCGTCTATAAGTGCCGATGCTGAGGTTAGGCTTGGGGAGAAGGTAGGTGCATATAAAAGAATTTTATCGGTTTGATATGTCTTTAATAATTCTTTTTTTTCCGATTCGTAACTGGATTTATGTAATCCGTAGCTATCCAATTTTGGCCAACCTGTTTCGATTACGTCGAAATTACCATACTTTTTTTTCAATTCATTAAAACGATCGGTAAAGTATGGACCCTGGGTTAGATATAAATCAAAATAATGTCGAATTCGAAAATGCCCTTTTTTTTCCCCGGCCAGGCCATGAAAAATCTGAGTTTTTATACCTCTTAAATAATAAGGGACTTCGTTGCCAGGAACAAAAATAACATCACTTCGGTAAAATTGTAAATCTAAAATACTTGAAGTGTGTGGTTCGTCTACAAAAGGAAAATTTTGAACTAGCTTTTTGGAAACGAACCAAATGTATTGATCACCCCGTTTAACGAGCTCGTCGCGGATTGGGGACATGATTCCAAAAGCATAAGCATTTTGGCAAAAGAGAATAAATTTCATTTTTGGAAAATGGTATTTGCGTTTTCCAAGTCTTCTTTAAAATCGACCTCTACACAGTCAAATTCAGATATGTCTATTGCTTTAATTTTGACTCCGTCATTTTCTATGGCCATTTCCAAGCCTCGTTCAAAATAATCATTATCATCGCAAGCCTCTAATCTGTCTATAAAATAGCCGATATCCTTTTGCGAGATAAAATTTATCCCTACCGCTTCTCCGAGGCCATTTTTCACCGTTTTTGAAAGTTGGTTTATGAAGCCATCTTTTAAGGTATACTTTACTTCTTCTTCTGCTACTTTGCTGGTGTTTACAGCAACAAATGATGTATTTGAAGCTATATGAGGTTTTAGGATAGAGAGAAGTTTACCATCAAATACTACATCACCATTTAACCATAAAACAGCATTGTTTCTATTTTTCTTTAAGGCTTTGAGTAAACTTTTAGAAGTATTCGTACAATCAAAAAACGGGTTGTATATGTACATGAGCTGCGGAAACCGCTCCATAATCAAGTCTTTTTTAAACCCGACCAATACGTTTATATCATCGATGTTAAATTCTTTTTCAAGATTTTCTATTTGCATCCCCATTATGGTTTTACCATTATCTAAAGGAGTGAGCGGTTTAGGAAATGGGTTTCCCAAGCGTGAGCCAATACCTGCGGCAAGTATAACAATTTTCACGTTACAGTATTTTAAAAAGAGGTAATCTATTGCGATTTCAATAGATAGGGTAGTGCTAGTTTTTCTAGCTAAAATCTAGCCTAAACATGTTCTATAAAATCTCGAATATATGAAACATACAATTGAACATCTTTACCTTAATCTGTCAAATGTAAAATTAATTTAAGGATAACTAAAATTAAAGCCTTGTAGAGATGCCTTTAGTTAGGTTCTTGTACTTTAAAGTCGAACAGCTAAGACGCTATTGGGGATAACTTACGAATAACTAAAATCTATTTAGATGGATTAGTTACTTTGCTGTGGAACTGTTTTTAGACTAGGAACCCTCTGTTCTTGTTCCAATTTTCTTAGTTCTAGGTAACGTTCCCAGTCCCCTAAAGCATTTAAGTAACAAACGGTAATTCCTTTTAATCCGTCTAAAATACCGAGACGGAAGATGTAATTGTAAACGAAGGTAAAAGCAGGTTTTCCAAGTAACAACAAGAAATTAAAACGCTTTCCTTTCTGTATTGCCTCTTTTGCCTTCATTCTACCATAAACAAGCATTTTGTGTTTATAGTTCGCAAAATCCCTGTAACAATAATGCGTAAGCTTTTCATTTAAGATTGCGGAACTTCCGTCTATTTCTAAGGTTTCATGAACGATACGATTGTCTGAAAATTGTACTTTACTCTTTCTGAACAGCCGATAGTTTTTATCCGTTTGCCAACCACTAAAGCGCAATTGTTTTTGTTGAAACATGAATTTTCGTCTAAACCAATAGGCTACGTGTTCGGTGCTACTGTTTACTGTTAATTTGATTTCTTTTTTTAATGCCGGTGTTACCACTTCGTCCGCATCAACAAAAATCACCCAGTCGTTGGATGCCTGTGCAAGGGTAAACGCTTTTTGGGCTGTATAATTTTTAAATGGATGTTGAATAACCCTCACCTTAGGGTGGGCACGAAGAAATTCATACGTGCCGTCTGTACTGTAGGAGTCTACTACAATAATTTCATCCGCGAATTCGACCGATTTAAGGCATTTTTCTATGTACCCAATTTCGTTATACGTAATTACAAGTGCTGATATTTTTGTACCCTGAGGCTCCATAACTAAGATTAGTAGTTAAATATTTAAGGAGTGTTCTGGGTATAGAACTGAAAAAAAAGCAAAAAATTATATTTTTACCAATATTTTCCTACAAAATTACACGGCCACATTATGTTCTCTTAGCGCATCGTTAAGCGATGTTTTTTTATTGGTACTTTCTTTTCTCGTTCCTATGATCAATGCGCAAGGGACTTGAAACTCGCCAGCCGGAAATTTTTTCGTGTAACTCCCTGGTATAACAACGGAACGCGCGGGAACCCTACCTTTAAGTTCTACCGGAGAAGGTCCGGTAACATCTATTATTTTGGTTGAGCCTGTTAATACCACGTTGGCCCCCAATACTGCTTCTTTTTCTACATGTACTCCCTCTACGACGATACATCTTGAACCTATGAACGCGTTATCTTCTATTATAACTGGTGATGCCTGCAAGGGTTCCAATACACCACCGATCCCTACGCCGCCACTAAGATGCACGTTTTTACCTATTTGGGCGCAGCTTCCTACGGTTGCCCAGGTATCTACCATCGTCCCTTCATCTATGTAGGCCCCAATGTTTACATAGCTTGGCATGAGAATAGTTCCTGGGGAAATATAGGCGCCATGCCTGGCAACGGCATTAGGTACTACACGTATTCCTTTTTCTTTATAACCTCTTTTTAACGGCATTTTGTCATGATATTCGAAAATTCCGGCTTCCAGGGTTTCCATTTTTTGAATAGGAAAATAGAGCACTACAGCTTTTTTCACCCATTCATTTATTTGCCAGCCGTTAGAAGTAGGTTCTGCACAGCGAAGCTTGCCCAAGTCGATGAGATTTATCACTTCGCGTATGGTTTTTTGTGTATTGTCCTCTGTTAATAGTTCCCTATTTTCCCAAGCTTGCTCTATAATATTTCTTAATTCCGTCATGTTA
>CAYGUY010000079.1:0-11168 GCA_964353165.1 uncultured Maribacter sp. | reverse complement strand
GAGCTTGCCAAGCACTTTCCAACTATTCCTATTGAAAGACAGGACGAAAGGTTTACCTCTAAAATGGCATTTCAGAGTATGTTGGACAGCGGTTTAAAAAAGAAGCAACGAAGAAATAAGGCCTTGGTAGATGAGATTAGTGCAACGATAATTCTACAGTCATATTTAGAAAGGAAATAATATGGATGCGCTAATCGATTTTGAAATACTTATCAAAAGGAAGATACGACAGTATTTTAAGTCTTTTTTTGCTGCCAGGGATATTAAAAGACTCACGAATACGGATTTTGTGATTATCAGCAGAAACTGTTGGGGCGGTCAAGTGTATCAATACTTACAAAAGCCATATAACACCCCCTTCGTGGGCTTGTTTTTGTTCGGACCTTGCTACATGAAATTACTGGCTAATTTTGACGATTATATGAAATCGGAAATGGAGTTTATACCAGTTTCAAAATATCCGGAGTCCAAGAATAATTATCCTATTGGTCTCTTAAAGGATGTAGAAATTCATTTTCAACATTATGAAACCATTGAAGAGGCAAAAGCTAAATGGAACCGGAGACGAGATAGGATGCTTGAGAATACGAATAAGGATAATTATTTTTTTATGGTCTGTGATCGCAGGAGAATAAATTTGCAGGATTTAACAAAATTTCATGAACTTCCTTTTAAAAATAAAGTTTCCTTTGCATTTTTTGATGCAACAATAGCGAAAGTAGCTAACCATATTAGATTTTTTAACAGTAAGCATAATAAAACCAACAGAATACCTAACGGGAAAAAGAGGTTTAAGCTTACTTTTTTATACTTTGATGTAGTCCACTGGTTAAATAGTGGGGAAATTTTAAGAACACGATTTAAACATTAACGATGATTTTACCAATTATAGCCTACGGTGATACAGTGCTAAGAAAAGTAGGTGTGGATATAGATGCAGATTATCCTAATTTAAATGAACTTATAAGTAATATGTGGGAGACCATGTACAACGCCAGTGGCGTAGGACTAGCCGCCCCACAAATAGGATTGCCCATACGCTTGTTTTTAGTGGATACCACACCTTTTGCAGATGACGAAGATCTTACCGATAGCGAACAAAAACAGCTAGACGGTTTTAAACAGGTATTTATAAATGCGTACATAGAAGAGGAAACCGGTGACGAATGGGCATTTAATGAGGGATGTTTAAGTATACCAGATGTACGCGAAGATGTAAGTAGAAAGGGAACGATTAAGATTACTTACTTGGACGAAAACTTTAAAAAGCAAGAACAAACCTTTGATGGGCTTCTTGCTCGTGTCATACAACATGAATATGACCATATAGAAGGGGTGCTTTTTACGGATAAGTTGTCTACGCTAAAAAAACGGATTATTAAGGGAAGACTTACGAACATATCTAAAGGGAAAATAAACGTAGATTATCGCATGCGATTTCCAAATATGAAAAAAGGACGCTAAATACTTCTTTAAATCAGTTTAAAAATATAATATTTGCCCTTTAAAATTTTAAAATAGCCTATGGGGTTGGAAAAAATACTATCGGTAGCTGGTAAGCCAGGATTATATAAATTAGTAACACAAACCAGGTCAGGTTTTGTAGCTGAGTCTCTTTTGGACGGGAAAAGAATTAGCGTTGGACTGAGAAGTAACGTAAGTGTACTTTCCGAAATAGCTATTTATACATTGGAAGAGGAGCTGCCTTTAAGAGAGGTGTTCTTGAAGATACAAGTAAAGGAAAAGGGTGGAAAGACTTCTGTTGGCCATAAAGAGGACAAAATAAAATTGGAAGAGTACTTTTTTGAAGTATTACCCAATTATGACGAGGATAGAGTTTACGCCAGTGATATCAAAAAAATAATCCAGTGGTACAATGCATTAGTGGATAACGATATGGCCGATTTTTCCAAACAGGAAAATGAACCTTCTTCCGAGGAGGAATAATTAAAATCCTAGGAGATTAAAAAGCCTGGTAAGTACTAACTTGTCAGGCTTTTTAGATTTTAGTTAACTACCAAAGTCCATTTTTAATCTTTCTTAATATCTTCATAAGTAAACTTGCTTTTTTTCCAATCGATTAAAGGGGAAGGGTAATATTTTACATTCATACGCTCCAAAAATGGCGCTTGGTTGGCCAAACGTACCTTGTAGTTCTCCCAATCCCTATTTTCTGAGGTACTCCAGCTTAATTCCGAATAGCCTATAACTCTTGGAAAGGCTAAATATTCAAGTTCATCTATATTGCTTATAGTTTCTGACCACAAAGGAGCCTCAACACCTAATATATTTTCCAAAGGGATATCGCCATAGCCCTCTGGATTCCATCTATATGCAGAATCTACAGGGATATAAGCAGCCCAATGTAATCCAAATTTTGACAGTGTATCGTACTGCATATCTAGATATACTTTTTTAGCTGGCGATACAATGACCTGCATTCCTTTTTCAACAGCCTTTTTTGCATGCTCCTCGCTGGACCACCATTGCGATATCGAGGACGAATCTACGTCGGCAATAGCAATTTCGTCCCAGCCGATTACGCGTTTACCGTATTTCTGTACAATTTTTTCTACTTTGTTCACAAAGTAGATGTAGTCTTTCTTTTTAGTCACCAAACTTTCATCGCCGCCAATGTGAAAATAGGGGCCCGGAGTAATTTCCGAAATTTCCCGTATCACATCATCTATGAAGGCATAAACGGTATCCTTCCTTGTATCAAATGTGCTAAACCCAACACGTGTGCCTTCATACAATTTAGGTGTTTTCCCGTTTCCGTTTAAAAATGGATAGGCGACTGATGCCGAGTTTGTGTGTCCGGGCATATCAATTTCTGGGACTATGGTCATAAAACGTTCTGCTGCATAACGAACTAGTTCCTTATACTCTTCTTGCGTGTAAAAACCACCGGATTCTCCACCCACTTCGGTACTGCCTCCAATTTCGGTTAATTTTGGCCATGATTTAATTTCGATTCTCCATCCTTGGTCATCAGAAAGATGAAGATGTAAGGTATTTATCTTATAGTATGATAAGATATCTATATACTTTTTAACATCTTCAACACTAAAGAAATGTCTTGCCACATCTAACATTGCACCTCTGTATGCAAACGTAGGATTATCGATTATTTTTCCTGTTGGGACCGGCCAAATTTTTTGCAACGCCAAGGTGTCGTTACTATTATCCGGTACAAGTTGCCTTAGGGTCTGGATACCTCTAAAGGCCCCTTCTGCGGTATTAGAATTTAGAATAATCGAGTCTTGGTTAATATATAGCTGATATGCCTCTGATGCATTAAGCTCCGTGCTTTCCGATTGGTTAATGTAAATTACCCTTTCTACTGTTGTGAGGGATTCATCGTTGACAGGAATTTGAAGGTTTGTTTTTTTAGATAGTTTATCTGCTAGAAATTTTCCCACATCTTCGAATCCAGCCGCGCTCTTGGAGGTATAAATAGCGGTAAACTCATCTAGTGCAAAGGCCGAGTTCGTCGGAATGATTTTTAACGGTTTTGGAATCAGGTTTTCTGTAGCTAAATCTGTAACCGGCATAGGTATTCTTGGTTTGCGTTCTTCTGTACAGGCAAAAAAGCCACAGGTACAAAAGACAAGAAAAATACCTTTTATTAGGGTGTTTTTAATCATTGGTCATATTTATGGGTTCGTAACTAAATGTTTCATAGTGTTGTACCAAATATCGTATCCTTTTTGGTTCATATGAAGACCATCGGCAATAAAAATATCTTTTTTTACTTTTTTGCCGTCCAACATGGGAGACCATACGTCCACAAAGGTCAATAAGGGATTGCTATTACTTATTTTATTAAATTTTCTATTTAACCTTTTGTACTTACCTCTCAATTTCCATCGACTTATACTAGGTTTTGCCGCTATGAGGATAATCTCCGTTTTGGGATCTTGATTATGGATTTTATTGATGATGCTATGGGTAGTGGCTATAATTTCCTTTGGACGTTTTTTAGCAGAAATGTCGTTATCGCCCTCATAAATAAAAACTTTTTTAGGTTTATATCTAAGCACCAAGGGCTCTAAATGATATAAAAGGTCGGATGCTTGAGAACCTCCAAAACCTGTGTTCAGTATTTGCTGCTCTGGAAATGATTGTTTTAGCGAACTCCACATGCGCACACTGGAACTGCCTGTGAAAACAATACGTTCCCGTTTACGGTCCCAAAGGGAATCGTATTTTTTTGAAATTTCATATACTTCGTCTAAAAATGGAACTGTTTCTTGCCCAAAGGCAAAAATTCCTAGAAGTAAAAAAGTAGAAAGTAAATATTTCATAAGCAGTACCTAATGAGTTATAAGTTAATATCCAATTATAGTCGCTTCAAATGATTTTCGACCTAGGTTTGGTTTAGCGGTACCAAAGCAGTCTGATTGTTTTTTAACAGGAAGTTGTAGTTATTCCATTAGTCAAGATACTAAGGTAAAAATCACAGCTGCCAGAACTGCCCCTATAATAGGGCCTACAACCGGAACCCAACCGTAGCCCCAGTCACTGGTGCCTTTATTTTTTAGCGGTAAAATAGCATGGAGTAACCGCGGCCCAAAATCTCTGGCAGGATTAATGGCGTATCCGGTGGGGCCACCTAAGCCAAAACCAATTCCGATGACCAAGAGGGCGACAGGAAGTGCATCCAGTGACCCTAGGGATATTGCTTCGTCGCCAAAACTACCACCTGCAATAAAAAACACCCCAAAAACCAACGCGAACGTACCAATAGCTTCGCTCACGACATTCCAGAAGGGATTTCGAATAGCGGGAGCCGTACAGAAAGTAGCTAAAATACTGGCTTCATCCTCTGTTTGTTCATACTGTTTTTTATATGCGAGCCACACAAGGAGGTTGCCCATCATTGCCCCCAAAACTTGCGCAACAATATAACCGGGAACCAGTTGCCATTCGAATTTTCCTGCTGTAGCCAAGCCTATGGTCACCGCAGGATTCAAATGAGCGCCGCTTGTATCGGCTGAGATAAACACCCCAATAAATACGGCAATACCCCATGCAAGGGAAATACCTATCCAACCTAAATCCGAACCTTTAGTTCCTTTAAGTACTAAGTTGGCGACTACCCCATTACCAATGAGAATAAGCATGGCGGTTCCTATAAATTCAAAAATGTAAACAGTCATTAAGTTTGGTTTAGGTGGTTCAAGATAAAAAAAATAGGTGAGTTGTATATAAAGGTCTACAATATCTTACTTAAACTAATTTATTACTTCAAACCTCTTTAATATTTCAAACGGTTTGGATTTGGCAATTACCAGCGTACTCCTTTTACATTCATGGTTAAGGTGTATACTGCCTCGGAGGCGGTAATGAACAATATGTTTTGTCCTGGGCCTCCAAAAGTAACGTTAGCGGTCCAGTCCGCTCCTGTTTTAATATGTTCGATTTGATTTCCTTTGGAATCAAAAACGATAACGCCGTCTCCTGTAAGATACACGTTGCCTTGGTTGTCAATTGTCATCCCGTCGGAACCTATGTTGGTGAATAGTTTTCTGTTATGTAAGCTACCATCATCCTCAATCCTGTACGAGTAGGTTTTATTGTCCCCAATATCCGCCACATACAGTGTTTTTCCATCTGCCGTTCCTATGATTCCGTTTGGTCTTACAAAGTTGTCCGCGACCACGCGTGCTTTTTTTGATTTGGGAGCAAGGTAATAAACCAATTGCTCGGTTAGTTCGGGCTCTTTCCTTTCCCAATAGGGTCGCTGGTAATAAGGGTCGGTAAAGTAGACACCTCCTTTTTTATCTACCCATAGGTCGTTGGGTCCATTAAGCTTTTTATTCTCAAAACGAGCTAAAATAATACTGATGTTGTAATTTGCATCAATCTGCCAAAGTTCATTATGTTCATCGGCAGCCGCCAAAAGGTTACCTTGGTTATCGAAGTATAGTCCATTGGCACGTCCGGAAGGCTTCATTACGGTCGAAACGGTCTTGCTTTGCGCGTCCCATTTTAAAATACTATTATTGGGTTGATCCGTAAAATATACATTGCCATCTTTGTCCGAAGCCGGACCTTCCGTAAAAGCATAGCCATCGGATACTAGAACGAGTGCAGCACCATCTGCGATGATATTTTCGGACTGTGATACACAAGTGAAACTACAACCTAATAGAGCGCATAAGAGTAGAATTGATTTCATAAATAATCATTATGGTACATGGGTTGAAAGTACATCTAATTCTGGATGTATCATATCGATTTATTTTAAGTTCACCGTTTAAATTTAAATCTTGGCTTTTTTTGTAATGAGATGAATAATTAAGGACTTTATAGACTTCAAATAAGTCGCGTTTAATGTACTCAATTTTTTTGACTGGTTTGGGTCGATTTCGTTCTACAATAAAAAAGGCTGCGTTATCCATGGTGAAGAACTATGGCAATTTGTAATTTTAGCAAAAATGAAAGAGAAATGCATTCAAGACAAGAGCAATTAGAAGCTGTAGACAGGTTATTGACCATTATGGAAGAGTTAAGAGCCCAGTGCCCTTGGGATAAAAAACAGACCATACAATCCTTAAGGCACTTAACCATAGAAGAGGTATATGAGTTGGGCGATGCAATTTTGGATAATGATTTGGACGAAGTGAAGAATGAACTAGGAGACATTTTATTACATATCGTCTTTTATGCCAAAATAGGATCAGAAACAAGCGATTTTGATATTGCCGATGTGGCCAATGCCATTTGTGACAAATTAATACATAGGCATCCCCACATTTATGGGGATGTTAAGGTGGATAATGAAGAAGATGTAAAGCGAAACTGGGAGTTATTAAAATTAAAGGAGGGTAAAAAAAGCGTGCTCGAAGGTGTGCCTAAAAGTTTACCTGCCATGGTCAAAGCAAGTCGCATACAAGAAAAAGTAGCCGGTGTTGGTTTTGATTGGGAGCAACCGGAACAGGTCTTTGAAAAAGTCAAGGAAGAGTTGCGAGAATTGCAGGATGAGGTCATTGTAGGGAATACCGATAAGATGGAATCTGAGTTTGGGGATGTGCTTTTTTCGATGATCAATTATGCTCGGTTTTTAGGAATAAATCCTGAAAATGCCTTGGAACGAACCAATAAGAAATTCACGAATCGATTTCAATACTTGGAATCCGAAGCTGCCAAAAAAGGAATGTCTCTTCAGGAAATGAGTTTGGATGAGATGGATGTGTACTGGAACGAGGCAAAAAAAATGGGCTAATCATAGGTACTTTATTCGATAACTTCAGTTTAGATATGCCTTTGATTTTAAACCGTTCAAAACAGTACCTTATTTTTTAAAAGTATATTTGTGCTTCTAAATAAAGAACTTCTTTTGTTTCGTAACTATACCAAGGAATTTAAATACAATATAAGGCTATCGGTTCCGGTTATTTTAGGAATGTTGGGTCATACGTTTGTCCAGTTTGCGGATAATATTATGGTGGGCCAATTAGGAACTGCAGAATTAGCAGCGGTTTCTTTAGGTAATAGTTTTGTTTTTATAGCCATGTCATTGGGTATCGGTTTTTCTACTGCGATTACCCCCTTGGTGGCAGAAGCAGACGGTGCGGGCAAGGCGGCTGATGCTAAAAGTGCCCTAAAGCACGGATTGGTATTGTGTACGATTTTAGGATTATCCCTATTCGGTATTATTCTTTTGGCCAAACCCTTGATGTTTATGATGAAACAACCCATAGAGGTTGTTGTGTTGGCTATGCCTTATTTAGATTTGGTAGCTTTTTCTTTGGTTCCACTTATTATTTTTCAGGCTTTCAAACAATTCTCAGAGGGTTTGTCCCAGACGAGATATCCAATGTATGCGACTATTTTAGCAAATGTGGTCAATATTATACTCAACTATCTGTTGATTTTTGGATCCTTTGGCTTTCCGGAGATGGGCATTGTAGGAGCAGCCATTGGTACATTAGCATCTAGAGTATTAATGGTTGTTTATATTTGGGTACTGTTGAAAAGTAAGGCAAAGTTTCAGCCTTTTGTAACCAATTTTAATTTTAGAAAAATTGAAAAGCAGGTGATGAATAAAATCATAGCCTTAGGTTTTCCATCGGCCTTACAAATGTTTTTTGAAGTAGCCATTTTCACAGCGGCCATTTGGTTGAGCGGTGTGTTGGGTAAAAATCCCCAAGCGGCCAATCAAATTGCATTGAACCTAAGTAGTATGACCTTTATGTTTGGTATGGGCTTGGGCGTTGCGGCCATGATACGGGTTGGTAACCAGAAGGGTTTAAAGCGTTTTGGGGAATTAAGAAGAATTGCACAATCTATCTTTTTACTGACGTTTTTATTGGAAATTATCTTTGCTATTTTGTTTCTAGTAGGTAGGCACTGGTTCCCTACCATTTATCTAGATCTGGACGATGCCTTAAACCTCTCCGATAATACAGATGTTATTGCCTTGGCGGCGCAATTATTGTTTGTCGCGGCCTTTTTTCAAATTTCAGATGGTTTGCAGGTAGTGGTATTGGGAGCTTTGCGAGGTTTGCAAGATGTAAAAATACCTACGTTGATCACCTTTATTGCCTACTGGCTCATTGGTTTTCCGGTGTCCTATTACACGGGGTTGCATACCAATTTAGGGAGCGTAGGCATTTGGTTGGGATTACTGGTTGGGCTTACTGCATCTGCCATTATGTTGTATATTCGATTTAATTATTTAACAAAAAAACTGATTGCTCAAGAAGTTGAAACTGCATCTTGATTAGTCTAAATCTTTAATTCCCTTATGGAGCTACCAAAATTTATATTAGGCGACAACACGGATTTTCCCAATGCGATATTTGTTGTTCACACCGAATACCCTCGTTTTATAATCAACCTTGAAAACGATGAGGTAGAATGGATGGAGGAGTTTTCCAAAGAGGACGAAAAAGATTTAGAGGAAGAGATGCAGGGTTTAATTACCAATGCAACCGCCTTCTATGATCGTGAGGTTTCCAGATACGAAGAGTAACACCGTATGATCGATACATTGCTACAGAATGACCACGATCTTTTCCTGTATCTAAACGGAATGGGAACACCGTCTTGGGATTTCTTTTGGCAGTACATTTCAAATAAACTTAGCGCTGTTCCTATTTACATTTGTCTGCTATTGTTGGCGTATCAACACTACGGACTCAAAAAAACGGTGCTGTTGGTGGTATCCGTGGTTCTTTTGATTACGGTTACGGATCAGTTGAGTAACTTTTTTAAATATGGATTAAGTCGTTTAAGGCCTTGCCACGACCCGGAATTAATGGATGTAATGCGATTGGTAAAGAGTCGTTGCGGTGGTAAGTTCGGCTACTTTTCGGCACATGCGGCCAATTCCTTTGCCATAGCTGTGTTCTTTTTTCACATACTAAGGGCACAGGACAAAACCTTAGGTGTCACCTTACTTATTTGGGCCGGGCTGGTAGCTTACAGTCGTATTTATATTGGTGTTCATTTTCCGTTGGACGTTGTGACCGGAGCCTTAGTAGGCAGCTTTTTCGGTTGGTTGTTTTTAAAGTTATTTATATTTACAGCCCGGAAATTTGCCTTATGATACCCAACAGAAGATATTGGTTTTTAATTGGTTTAGTCATTCTAGTCTATATAGCTGGGATGTTTGTTACCCTTATGGAGAACGACTCTGCTCAATTTGCCGTAATGGCCATGCGCATGGTGCAAGAGAACGATTTTCTAAACCTCTTCAAAGGACCCAATGAGTATTTGGACAAGCCGCACATGCATTATTGGCTAGCAGCCCTATCCTATAAAATTTTCGGTATTCACGATTGGGCCTATCGGATTCCCGGACTATTGGCAACGCTCCTAGGCGGATTAAGCTGTTACGGTTTAGGTAAGCTCTTATACAACACACATACAGGTAAGCTCGCCGCACTTATTTTCTTAACGGCACAGACTATTGTTTTGGGAGTAATAGATGTCCGCACTGATGCTGTACTTACAGGTTTTACCATTTTCGCCATATGGCAGTTGGTTACGTATATTCAAAGAGGAACTTTGGTAGCCATACTCTTTGGTGCTTTTGGCGCAGGTATCGCCTTTTCTACGAAAGGGCAAATAGCCCTGCTGGTCATCGGACTGCCTATCCTGTGCCATGTTGCATATAACCGGAATTGGAAGGTCTTTTTGAATTGGAAAGTGCTTGCTGCCTTAGTTGTTTTCGGAATCACCATATCGCCTATGCTCTATGCCTACTACAATCAGTTCGATCTGCACCCGGAGAAGGTCATTAGGGGCAAATCGGAGCGCAGTGGTATCTTTTTTATTTTTTGGGAACAGAGCTTTGAGCGCTTGAGCGGCGAGGGAATGGGTAAGAACAGTAGTGATTACTTTTTCTTTTTTCATACGTTTTTATGGGTGTTTCTTCCTTGGACCATCTTGGCTATCGTCGCACTCAGTAATCGCATTAAAACCCTTTTTAAAACAAAGTTCTCCTTTATTCCCCATACAGAAATGCTTACCACGGGCGGGATTGTGCTCATTTTTATCCTCATTAGTTTTGCCCAATTTAAGCTACCGCATTACTTGAATGTTACGATTCCGTTATTTTCGGTACTTACCGCATCCTATATGTACGGCATATATAGTGCTAAGAAAACCAAGGCCATCAGGTTGCTGTTGCGTGGTCAATATGTTGTTTTGGGTATCGTTTTTATCGCTACCGCCCTTATTTGTTTTTTCGTTTTTAAAGGTGCGAGCCTTATAATTTATATCGCATTGGCAGCGGTTAGCGTTTTAGTGCTTTATTTTGTATTAAAACAAGAGGAAAGGTATTGGCGACTTATAAGTATTTCCGTTTGTGCGTCCTTGTTGTTGAATACGGTACTTAATCTTCATTTTTATCCTCAGCTTTTGTCCTATCAAGGAGGTTCTTCTATGTCCAAATTGGTAGATGAGAAGAATATCCCGGTGGACAATATCTATAAAATAGGCCAAAATTATACTTGGGGACTGGACTTCTATAATCGGCATCCTGTACAGATTACTACCTTGGATGCCGTTCAGGCTAAACACGATGTTTGGGTCTATGCCGACGAAAAGGAGCTGGAGTTACTCCGTAATTCAGGGTTGGATTGGGATACACAGTATGAAGTAGACCATTTTAGAATTACCCGCCTACAAGGAAAGTTTTTAAATCCGAATAC
>CAYGUY010000078.1:8654-17786 GCA_964353165.1 uncultured Maribacter sp. | reverse complement strand
CTGCGACCACTCGACCCCCAGCCGAGTGCGCTACCGGACTGCGCTACATCCCGAATTTAAACTTGCATTGCATCTACGAAATTATATCTATAAAAAATTCAATCCAGTTTAATTTGTTTTGAATTTTACAACGAAACATTCTTTCGTGGAAGTCTGCAAAAATATAAAAGTGAAATAGATGTATTACTATGATTCTTAGAAAAAATAGTAGAAACTATTCTAGACTCTCCAACCACTCGAACATACGCTCTGTCCAACCTCTAAGATGGGCATCATTACGAGCCAAAGAAAAACCATGTCCCCCTTTAGGGTAAATATGCATAGTAGCCGAAACACCGATATCTTTCAAAGCCTTATAAAATAACAGACTGTTTTCTACAGGTACACCATTATCATCGCTTGCGTGAAACAAAAAAGTGGGAGGGGTATTTTTAGTTACATGTTTCTCGTTTGAAAAATATGCTATAATTTCGGGCTTGGGGTTTTCCCCTGTTAGGTTAAGCTTTGAACCGCCATGGGTCATTTCCCCAAAAGTAATCACCGGATAGCCCAAGGCCATAAAATCTGGACGCGCACTTTGCTCATCAACTTCATCAATTGGTATATAGACCTTATCGTCAAAACGAGTTCCTAAGGTGGCAGCTAAATGTCCCCCGGCCGAAAAACCTAGTATACCCACCTTGTTAACATCTATATGAAAATCGTTAGCTTTACTCCTAACTAAACGCATGGCGCGCTGCGCATCTATAAGGGGCACCAAGTGCTTATCCTTTTGTGAAGTGTCCGAAGGCAAGCGATACTTTACCACGATTCCTGCTATACCCTTGCCATTTAAGAATTTGGCAATATCCGTCCCCTCCCAATCATAGGCCAATATGCCGTATCCTCCACCGGGGAAAATCAACATACACTGTCCGGTAGCATTTGATTTTGCCGGTAAATAGACTTCAATCGTGGGTTCTTGCACTTTGCTAATACGTAAAATTCCATTTCGTTTATGTTCCTCCTTTTCGTCACTCACTAACCTATTCGGAATAAACTCCTGTGGCCAGAGCGGGATTATGGTATCTTGCGCCGATAGTATTCCCGAGAGCAAAACTAAAAGATTAAAAAATACAGTTCTCATCCATCATTAATTTTAGTTGCATTCCCATTTAAAATCGGCTACCCGATAGTTAGATGCGGCTGCAAGGTTATAATGCCACCATTCTGTTCGTATGGACCAAAAACCATGGGATTCCATCGTTTCTTTAAGTAGTTTTCTGTTATCTAGAATTTGCTGGGGCAAATCGGTCATATCATGGTAAGCGCGCTTCCCAAAAAAATCAAAATCCGTTCCCATGTCCAATTCCACCCCATCTAAGGTTTCCAATGTAATGTCTACCGCACCTCCTTTGTTATGGATACTTCCCTTTTTTGGGTTCGCCACATATTGCGGGTTTGGAACAATTTTCCACATCTTATATTGTACAGAGTTTGGCCGGTAACAATCAAAAAACTTAATTCGCACACCACTTTTTTCAAAATCGACATTAGCGGCTAGCAAAGCCTTAGCAGTTATAACACGAGTATAGCACTCCGCACAATCATAAACTTTTTCTTTTAAGAAATTATTATCCGTAGCATATCGCATGTCATATGCAAAACCTTCACTATAATCAGCTAAACGGATAAAAAGGGTATCGGAAAGCGTAATTAGACTTGGACCCTCGTTTTGGAGTGGTTCTACTGTTGTTATTGAATCTATATTTTTAATATAACTTGTATCTAATTCAATCGTTTGATTAACCATTTCTGTGGTTGACTTTTCTTTACAACACCAACAAAGTGCGCAAAACGTAATCAATAGTATCCTAAACTTCACTGAACAACATTTTAAATAGTATTAAATTCTTCGCGGATGCTCACATCGTGAACCATGAAGATACTAGAATTTATTATGTTTAAAAATAAGCTTTTAAAATTCATGGTGATTTCGAAATTATCAATATCAATTTATACCTAACTTAACGGTCAAAACATAATCGAAATGAAAAAAATTACCATAACAGCAATATCCATAGTGTTCTGCCTATCTTCCTGTAAAGAACCAAAAGAAACACCTGAACCCAGTCAAGCCCGTACAACCGAAAAATGGATGTTAGATTTTAAAAAAACAAAGGTAAACCCGATTATGACAGCGGATTCTGCGTATGTTTTCAATGACCCGGTAAGTAACACCGCTATCAAATGGCAAAAGGCCGACGTATTTAATCCAGGAGCCATTGTGCGTAACGATACGGTATTTGTGCTCTTTAGGGCAGAAGATAACCCTGAAGCTATTCTTGGCGGAAGAACGTCTAGAATTGGACTGGCATATAGTACTGACGGTATTAATTTTACCAAGCATCCACAACCGGTACTATATCCTGATAATGATGAATTCTCACAATGGGACCAACCTGGAGGAATCGAAGACCCACGAATTGTAGAAACTCCAGATGGAGAATACATTATGCTCTATACCAGTTGGAATACGGATGTTGCCCGATTATCTGCCGCCACCTCGACAGATTTGAGAAACTGGACAAAGCAGGGACCTGTATTCGAAACCGCACATGACGGAAAATTCTTGGACGTGTGGAGCAAATCCGGTTCCATGGTAACAGAATTAGTTGACGGACGATTGATTGCCAAAAAAATTGATGGTAAGTATCTTATGTACTGGGGAGAATTATTTGTGAATCTTGCAGTGTCTACCAATGGAGTTGATTGGCAACCTACATTGAAAGAGGATGGGGAGTTATTGTATTCCTTTACCCCAACCCTAAACGAATTTGATAGCCATTTAACAGAACCAGGACCTCCAGCATTATATACTGAGGATGGTATTCTTCTACTCTATAATGGAAAAAATCTTAGCGGAGAAGGTGCAACGACCAAATATCCTGAAGGAACTTACTGCGGTGGACAAGTACTGTTCGATAAAAACGACCCTACAAAAATGATTGAACGATTGGACACTCCCTTTATTTGCCCTAGCCTACCTCATGAAACCAGTGGACAGTATAAAGCAGGTACTACTTTTATTGAAGGTTTGGTCTACTTTAAGGATAAATGGTTTTTGTACTATGGGACTGCGGATTCAATGGTGGGATTGGCGGTTAAAGAATAGCACATGCGGTGGTGAAATATCTTTGATAGAAACAGTTGGTACTTCCTTCTCCATAAACTTCTGACCAAAAGAAATTAAAAAAGACCTTTGGTTGGCTGCGCAACGGAAAGTCTTCTTGTATATTGATCTTTGCTAATCCAAACTTTTGAAGAAGTTGACGTTTCCAGGCATTTGTTCAAGTACCCGCGAGGATTCGTCTTCAATAAAAAAGTACTCAATCCCCAATTCCTTTCCTCTTCTTACAAGTCCATCCATATCAATTTGACCCGTGCCCAATGTAACATTGGTATCTACATCCGAATGTCCTGATACATCGCCTACCAAACCATGTTCCATATCCTTCAAGTGCATCAATTTGAATTTATCTTGATATTTATTGAGTAAAATCATGGGATTTCCGCCACCGTGTTGCACCCAATACACATCCATTTCAAATCCGAAATATTGGGCATTCTTAGCCATATAATCAAACAATGAACCGTCCTCATAATTCTTAAACTCATATCCATGGGCGTGGTACACCAAAGTAATTCCCTCTTCCTGCAAACGCTTACCTGCTTTGTTGAAAACTTCGGTAGCCTCCTTAGCTTTCTCAAAGTCGAACTTCCCTCCTTCATGGTCTATCCAGGCGCACATTACATATTTCACCTCATAATCCTTAGCATCTTTTATAACCTTATCCACCTTATCCTTTAAATCCGAATACCCCCCTTGGATACTACGCATTTTTAGACCCCTATCTTTCAGCATTTTCTTGAAAGCTGGCAAAGGAACGCCATAACTATCGCCACCTTCAATATTGGTAATTCCCCAAGATTCAATAAGATCTAGTGTGCCCGGTACATCTGTTTTAAACTGATTCCTAAGGCTATACAACTGCAAACCCAACTCTTGAGCACAAGTAACACCATTAGCAACTAAAAAAACAAATACAAACAGTAAAGATCTCATTATAAATGATTTAAACTGACAATGGTAAACTATTAAACTAGGTAAGCAAATTTCCGTTATCGTCCCAGGTAGCTACAGTATTTCTAGTACTTTGATCTATGCATTTAGCAAGCCATTCAGGGTCGTATGCCACACCGTGTTTATCCAACACCTCTTGCGGCACCCCATCCCAAACATTGGGCTGGTTTCCCTTATAACCAAGGTCCGCTATACCCACTTTGGACGTGTAATAACCCGTGACAACCAAATTTCGCATTAAAGCAAAAAACTGAATTTCCAAAGGTTGTTCATCTAAAGGCACCTCATCGTCGTGATGACAAATTTGGTCACAAATCTGTTTTTGCTGCTCCAAGGTGGCCGACTTGAATTCTATTCCAAAGTCCGTATTGCTCTTATGATCCATCCACATTAAGCCTCCAAGCAAGGTGTTTTTCATATCAGGCATGTCTTTGCCAATAAACTCAATGAATTCAGGCACATCTGCTTCCAAGGGTCCTCCATGAGGTTCTTTTGGTGGAAGTATAACGGTACTCAAAACCGCTATGGTTTCCATCTCGTGCTTATTAAAAAGCTGTTCCGCATTTAATTTCTCGATTCGCTCCAATTCATCCGGCGTCCTACCAAAGTAATTAGTGTTCTCTGCAATAGTTAATGCTTCATCAGCTGTATTATCTTCTGTTTTACAACCATGAAAAGCTAAAGCCGAAGCTCCAGCCCCTAAAATCATCGTTTGTATACTTTTTCTTCTATCCATCGCCATATGCTAGATATTTTGCTGTTTTAATTGTTCGATAATATAATCACTTGCTCTCCAAGACAGCGCTAAAATGGTCCAGGTACAGTTCTTATCGGCTTGGGAAACAAATGGCCCTGCATCTACAATGAATACATTATCCACATCATGCAACTGATTGAATTTATTGGTAACCGATGTAGTTGGATCATCTCCCATACGGGTTGTCCCTACTTCATGAATAATCTCTCCTGGTGCATGAAGACCGTAGTCTCTGTCCTTTCCTGGCTTATTCAAATAAATACCACCCATATTATGAGTAATTTCCTCAAAAGTATCTTGCATGTGCTTGGCCTGCCGTACTTCAATATCGGACCATTTATAATTAAACTTAAGTACCGGAATTCCGTAATCGTCCACTGTGGTAGGGTCTATTTCACAGTAATTGTCTTTTACCGCCAAACCTTCACCTCGACCACCGAAACCGACAATTGCTCCATAATATGATTTTACTTCATCACGGAGTTTATCTCCATATCCACCTGTTGGAAGTCCAACTAATTTATTGAAAGCACCTTGATCAAAGCCAAAACCATAGTTGGGCTGCCCCATACCACCCCAGACTTCGATATGATATCCTCTGGGGAAATCTAATTTCTTGGTATCTCCCCACCACGGGCTATACACGTGCATACCTCCAACACCGTCCTCGTTATAGGAAACATCGCGGTTCATAAGGTCTGGTATAAAAGCCATACCACTACTTCCAGTAGAATCATGAAGGTATTTACCTACTAGATTACTACTATTTCCAAGACCGTTGGGATGTTGTTTACTTTTACTATTTAATAGGATACGAGCAGAACTACAAGCAGATGCTGCTAAAACAACCACTTTGGCCTTTAATTTATATTCTTTTCGATCTTCCTTACTGATATAGGATACGCCTGTCGCCTTTCCTTCTTCGTTGGTAGTAACCTCGCGAACCATTGCGTTAACAAACAATTTCACTTGTCCACCACTTTTCTGTGCTGGAAATATCAAACAGCTACCAGCTGAAAAATCGGCATATACCGAGCATGAACGTCCGCATTGTCCGCAATAAAAACAGATACCGCGATCATTATTGATCCGTTTTGTCAACATAGACATACGGCTAGGAATTACCGGAATACCGGATTTTCTGGCTCCTTTAATATAAAAAAGCTCGTGTAACCTCGGTTTTGGTGGCGGCAGAAAATAACCATCCGGATCATCTTCCAAACCTTCATTAGTCCCAAAAACACCAATTAATTTATCGACCTTATCATAATACGGTTTAACATCATTGTAGTCAATTGGCCAGTCCTCTCCATATCCATCGCGTGTCTTGCCTTTAAAATCTTTAGGACCAAAACGTAACGAAATACGACCCCAATGGTTTGTTCTACCGCCCAACATTCTCGCTCGCCACCACTTAAAAGTAGTTCCGGATTCAACTGTGTAGGGTTCTCCTTTTACTTCCCAGTCTCCATATGACATATCCCATTCTCCAAATGCGCGATCTGTTCCCGCACCCCTTCTAGGAGAGTCGTAAGGCCATTTTAACTGAGTCATTGTTTTGGGGTCGGCGGGATCAAAAAACGGCCCAGCCTCTACTACGGCTACGTTAAGACCCGCATCTGCCAATTGTTTGGTGGCCATTCCTCCGCCGGCGCCAGATCCTACGATTATGACATCAAAAACTTCCGATGATTCTTTTATTTGCATGTATAGTAATTTTGGAAGTTAAGTTAAGACTTTTGATTCAAACAATAAATATTTTTTATACGAACAACAAAAAATGTAGGCTCCAATTGCATAAAAATCACGGAAAACGACAAAATAATACGATTAGAACATCAACTAATAAGAAAAGTAGCTAGATTGATGTTTAGGTATTAAATTACGCCGATTTGATCAAGAAATTATATCACTTGCACTAAAAAGAGGATATGGTTAAGTGTTCACAATTACCTATCTTAAAACTCTAATTCGGCTATTATTCAAATTACCGGAACGCTATAATTTCGCAATCATGAATCGAAGACATTTTTTAAAAGGCACCTCAGCATCCTTTCTACTTTCCTCCCTAAGCAGTTATGGCTTTGAATATTTTAAAAATGAAACTCCAAAACGTGTAGGGCTAATAGGTGCCGGATGGTATGGTACGAGTGACCTTTTCAAGTTAATACAAGTAGCTAACGTAGATGTAGTTGCTATCTGCGATGTAGACCAAAATCATTTGAACGAAGTATCCCAATTGGTAGCTCAACGCCAAAAATCCGGCAAGAAACCTAAGCTGTATACCGATTTTGGGGAAATGCTAGAAAAAAGCAATCTAGATATTGTACTAATAGGCACTCCGGACCATTGGCATGCGTTACAGTGCGTAGCCGCATTACAAGCAGGGGCTCACGTATATGTTCAAAAACCTACTAGTTTAGATGTAATTGAGGGCGAGGCCATGGTAGCTGCGGCTCGAAAATATAATCGTGTAGTGCAGGTAGGTACCCAACGAAAAAGTACACCACATTTGATAGATGTGAAAAATGAGATTATTGACGGTGGTCTTTTAGGCGCCATTGCCCATGTAGAAATGTGCTGCTATTATCACATGCGTGCAAATGGGAATCCCCCAGAGGAACCTGTACCGGATTTTCTGGATTATGAGATGTGGTCAGGTCCTGCCCCCCTTAGACCTTATGATGGCATACCACATAAAAGATGGTGGCGTACGTTTAGGGAATACGGGAACGGTATTATAGGCGATATGTGTGTTCACATGCTAGATACGGTTAGATGGATGCTGGACTTGGGATGGCCAGAAAAAATAAGCTCCCAAGGCGGAATCTATGTGCAAAAAGAAGGCAAATCGAATACACCGGATACCCAATCGGCTGTATTTGAATATCCTGAACTCAATTGTGTTTGGCAACATAGATCATGGGGGAATCCCGTTGATCCCGAATATCCTTGGGCATTTACTATGTATGGCGATAAAGGTGTCCTAAAGGGAAGTCCTATCCAGGCAGATTTCATTCCTTACGGAAAAGGCGAACCGATTCATTTTGACGTGTTATACGAAAAGGAAAAATATCCCGAAGATCTTAGTGAAAAAGACAACGAATTGCATGCTGCTCCTGCAACAAGAGGTCATATGATTAATTTTCTTGAAGCGATTCAAAATGGAACGCGTCCTATTGCAGATATCGAAGAGGGACATATTTCCTCTGCGAGTTGCATCTTGGCAAATTTAGCTATGGATCTTGGTAGGCCCCTTGTCTATGACCCAACAACGAGAACGGTTGTAAATGATGCTGAAGCTACCCAACTCTTAACTCGAGAATATAGAGCGCCATGGAAACATCCGCATCCAGATACGGTATAACTTAGCGCATCATGAGTTATTGAATTCTTCGATGAAATAAGAATTGTTCACTTAACAGTATAAAGTAAAGACTCTCAAACATGAATTTTCAATACCACAGTATAAATTACCGTAAAATTCTAAACCTACTCTTAGTATGAACATATGGTTAGCCGTTTCCATTCCCGGATAACCTCACCTTTTCCTATTTAAAAGCATAATTAGAAATTAAAATTTCAATCGTATTTTAGGCTAACACCCTTATTAAATCAAAAAACAAGAGGTTTCTCTTTAGTCGATTCAACGAAAAACGGCGAAAGAAATGGATTCCAAACCAAATTCTTTCGCCGTCTATATCAGCTATGAAAATTCTTAAATATATTGATTCACAATATTCTCGAAGAGTTCTTGCTTACCACTTTGCAGTTCTAATTCTCCATTTTCCAAAGCTATTCTATACAAGTCGGTAAGTTCTAGTTTCCCTTCCGCAAAAGCTTTTCCGTTGCCGGAATTGAAAGAGCTGTAACGTTTCTCCCTTAAGCTAGTGTAAGCTGAAGATGTAATAATTTTATCAGCGGTCAACAAGGCCCGTGCAAAATTATCGGCACCACCAATATGGGCATGGAAGACATCGTCCAGATCAGTTGAATTTCGTCTGATTTTGGCGTCAAAATTGATACCACCGCCTTGCAATCCACCAGCCTCTAAAAATACGAGCATAGCCTCCGTAGTTTCCAAAATATTATTGGGGAACTGATCGGTATCCCATCCGTTTTGGTAATCTCCACGGTTGGCATCCAAACTGCCCAACATCCCCCCTTTTGCGGCAACCGCCATCTCGTGCTGAAAGGTATGCTGTGCCAAAGTAGCATGGTTTACTTCAATGTTTATTTTAAAATCTTTATC
>CAYGUY010000078.1:0-8554 GCA_964353165.1 uncultured Maribacter sp. | reverse complement strand
TATGCTGTGCCAAAGTAGCATGGTTTACTTCAATGTTTATTTTAAAATCTTTATCTAGCCCATACTCTTTTAAGAAACCAATAGCGGTAGCGGTATCAAAATCATACTGGTGCTTGCTAGGCTCCATCGGTTTGGGCTCAATGAAGAAATTTCCTTTAAATCCTTGGCTCCTTGCGTAATCCCTCGCCATACCTAAAAACCGACCCATGTGGTCCAATTCCTTTACCATATCGGTATTTAAAAGCGACATATAACCTTCTCGACCGCCCCAGAACACATAATTTTCCCCATCTAGGGCTATGGTAGCGTCCAAGGCCAATTTTATTTGTCCGCCAGCTCTTGCCACCACATTAAAATCTGGATTGGTAGCGGCCCCGTTCATATACCTTGGATTGGAAAAACAGTTTGCCGTTCCCCACAATAATTTAATGCCAGAGGCTGCTTTCTTTTCCTTAATATAATCGGTAATCGTAGCCAAACGCTTTTCCGATTCCGAGAAAGTCGCTCCTTCCTGGATCAAGTCAAAATCATGAAAACAGAAATAATCAAAACCCATTTTACTTATAAACTCAAAAGCGGCATCGGCCTTATCTTTTGCAGCTTGCAAAGGGTCGGATGCTTTGTCCCACTCAAAATTTTGCGTGCCCGGTCCAAAAGGATCTGCGCCCTGTCCGCAGAAAGTATGCCAATAGGCCACCGCAAATTTAAAATGATCACGCATGGTTTTTCCGGCAACCACCTGCTCCGGGTTATAGTATTTAAAGGCCAAGGGATTGTCCGATTCCCTTCCTTCATATTTGATTTCTCCAATTCCTTTAAAGTATTCCTTATCTCCTAGTTGTGCCATATTACGTTGTTTTTAATATTAGTTCCAGTTCGTTTTTCCATAGTTCATACGCTTTTTGATAAGCAGATTTATTCGTAGCGGGTTTATAGGTCATCACATAATCGTTCTCTATAATCTGTTTCCCAAAAGTGGCAAAATTACCTTTATGAAGGTCCGCAGCCCTCGCCGCGCCTATGGCTCCTGTCGTATTATATATTTCGATATCATATCCAATAAGTGTCGCCACGGTATCGGAAAATATCTGGGAACGGAAAAGATTGTCATTTCCGGCACGCATCACGTTTACAATACTACCATCCGATTTTAAAATATACATCCCGTAAACAAAAGAAAAAGCGATGCCCTCTAAAGCGGCCCTACATAGATGAGCTTTCGTATGATTATTCAAATTTAGATTTAGCATTCGGGTTCCTATATCCCTATTGTTCAGCATACGTTCCGCACCGTTTCCAAAAGGAAGTACACAAACACCATCGGATCCTACCGGAACTTGATTAGCTAACTCATTCATTTCCTCGTAGGACGCAACATCCAGATTATTTAAGAGCCAACGGTATTGAATTCCCGCCCCGTTAATACACAGTAATTTCCCAATACGTAGGACTTTACCTTTTTCATAATTTACGTGTGCAAAGTTATTTATCCTAGCAAATTCCTTTATGGAAAGGCTATCCGTTACGGCATAGATAACACCAGATGTGCCACCTGTTGTAGCTACCTCTCCGGGATTGAGCACGTTTAAAGACAGTGCGTTATTTGGCTGATCTCCGGCTCTGTATAATATTGGGGTGCCTAATTTGAGCCCACTTTCAGCTGCCCCTTTTGCGTCTACCGTGCACTGTTCCGAAAATGTGGGCACAATTGTGGGCACCAAATAATCTTCAAAGCCGTATTGGTTCATTAGAACATTAGCCAATTTATCTTCCTTAAAATCCCAAAATATACCTTCGGACAAACCCGAGAGTGTGGTATTCATGACTCCCGATAAACGATAGGCGATGTAATCTCCCGGTAGCATGAATTTATGCACTTTCGCATAAATTTCAGGTTCGTTTTCCTTTACCCATTTTAATTTGGAGGCCGTAAAATTTGAAGGAGAATTCAACAAGTGCACTGCGCATTGCTCCGCTCCTATTTCCTCAAAAGCCTGTTGCCCGATTTCAACTGCCCTGCTATCACACCAAATGATAGCATTCCGTAAAACAATACCATCTACATCTAAAAGGACAAGACCGTGCATCTGATAGGAAATACCGATACCAACAATAGCAGCATCCGTAATATTTTGCTCTTTTTTAATTCTGGCAATACCGGCACATACATGTTTAAACCAATCCTCAGGGTCCTGTTCTGCCCAGCCGTTTTGCAAGGCTAGCATAGGCATTTCCGTTTGGGGCTCTTGCACGAGGCCTTTGCTTTTTCCTGTAGCAACACGTACTAGGGCAACTTTTATAGAAGAACTACCAATATCCAGACCTAAATAATACATAAGCGTGTTTTAAGTGAAGTACCTATCAAAATACTTAAGTTCTTTAAAAATAAACCAAAAGCATCATAATGTGGGCAATCAAGTCCAATATTGTACTTCTTAAAGATTATGACACAGACAGGAACTTAAACAAAACGATTTTAATACATTGTAATTCAATCTATTAAAATCGTTCATTATAAAATTATAGGTTTAGAAAACGCTTTCGTATAAATATTCGATAGCACCGATTAAAAGCTGATGAAGTCGTTACAATTGTAAGCGTTCCAATTTGGTTAATGCCTCGGACTTTGAGTTCACATTAAGCTTTAAATAGATATTCTGAATATGAAAATTTACGGTACTTGTGGTTACAAACAGCTTATCCGCAATTACTTTATACGTTGCACCCTTAAAGAGATAGTCTACAATTTGATTCTCCCGCTCGGAAAAGAAGTTAAACGATTTCTTGTGAAAATTGGCTACTACTTTTTTAACGATATCGTTACTCATGGCTGCCCCCTCATTTTTAATACTGGTAAGTGCATGATCTAGTCTATCTACACTCATTGGCTTGGTAAGATAACCGTTTGCGCCCTGCTTAAAGGCTTTTTTAATGATATCAAAATCATTGTTGTTGCTGATCATGATGACCTGCACATTACTATTTTTCTTTCGAAATAAGCGAATAGCCTCAATACCATTGATTCCTTGTAAACCTACTTCTGCAAAAATGATATCGGGCTTGGTAGTTTTAAATTCTTTTAAGGCCTTATGCACATCCGTATACGTTCCTACCAATTCATAATCGATAAAACCTTCTAAATACGAATGATAAGCAGTGCCTAAAACTTCATTTTTCTCTATGACTATAATTCTTAATTTTCGAGTATCCATAATATAGGGTTAGTATGCATCCTATTCAAATTGAATACGATAGCAATGGTTAGCAGTATATTAAGTTTAGGTTATTGTGAACTGTTTTTAGTTGAAAGTAGCCAGCATACAGCAGTATACATAGTTTCATCCTTTTACAGATAAAACCATTGCATAGTAAACATTAAGCGCCAATAAAAGGCCTCATTAAAAACAAGCCCAAAATTTGGGATGTTAGATTAGTAAGTGGCTAAAATCAAGAAAACTATCTTAGGCGAATCTTTGCGCCAATAGCGGTCCGATCTAAGAATTGATACCCCTATAAGAGATGTGTTCGGGGATAAACTGCCTTTGGAGGTCGTATTTTGAACAAGTGAGTTCCCGTTCTTTTTTTTAAGCGAAATAATAAGTAGCATTGTTTCATACTCTTGGGGGGATTTGGGATTATACTTCGTTTACAATTTATTTTTAAGTTAGAAATATATATAATATCAAAATATGTTAGTTGAATTTATGGTTATTTTCGTTCAAATACATAATTAGCTATCCGTTTATCGATAAAACTTAAGTTCAACATGTATTTCTTTAGCCCTAGAAAGAACCAAGCAGACTTAACGAAAAAAGGAGGGTCTGGCCATCCCCCCGGATACCTTCCCTCCTCTTATCAACAATTTAAGAAAACATATACATATTAAAAAACCAAATATATTCTTACCAGTACAATGGCATTAATCCCTGCTATAGTTCGCCTCGTCATCTTCATAGGAATTAGAGGCCGTCGCTGTTGAACTATCTACCTGCATAATCCATTTTTCGTCCCTATACTTGCCTCCTAAATCTGTTACGGTAGCCACTTGAGCCTCTTGCTTTGCATCGTAATCTGCCAAATACACATAATATAATCCATTTTCTTTATTGTAGAACTGCTTTGGCTCCAAGCCTTTTTTCTCTAGGCTGGCCACAAAGGCGTTCAAATATTTTTTGTTCTTGTATACATTGGCAATGACATAGTATCCAGATTTGACCCCGATAACATCTGCGTCGCCCAATACTTTTACCTGAAGGCTGGCATAGTACTTTGCATCAAAATCCCGGTACTTGTTTTCTCGTTCTTCCTCCTTGTTTCTGCTGGCTAAATACGTCTCCTCCTCTGAGGCAAAATTCTGCAGACTAGATTTTATGTTATCCTTGATATCATTGCGCAAAAGCCTTACAATAGTCTCAAAACGCTCCTCAAACGCAGCGATACGTGAACCCTCTATAGAGTCTTGACGCAGCATCAATTCATCTAAAATAAGTTTGTTCTGGTAGGCCAAGGTATTCTCGTCTACTTTACCGTTGATCATATCAACCTTAAACTTGGCATTTTTCTGCCGCTTATCCTTTTCGGCCAATAAATCTGAAATTTGTTCTTCGTAGTTGCGTATAATTCGGTCTACCTTACTATCATTTGAATTGTCCACATAACTATTTGCCATACTATTTTCGTTCTTGAACGTATATGCCAATGACAATTCATGGTTCCAACCTAAATTAGCCTCCTGTGAGGACAGATCTTTTTCCATTAAATACCCAAGAGACATCGTTTTACTTAAATTAAAGCCTACACCTGCGGATATGCCATACTCTTGATCGATAGTGGTCTGCAACCAGCCATAACTTGGCATATCCAACACTAGGGAACCCAGGTAATAAAGACTACCGTCCAAGTTCTGTCCTACCTGCGCTAAAGGCATTAACCGAGCGTTCTTAAAAAGTCCCCTTCCCGCTTGAAACTCGTGCGTGTACTGTACGGACGTTTTGACACTGTTTAAAGATAAATTGGTTACAAACTCCTCCGTTGTCTGGTTATATCTAAATAAATCTTCTGCATACACTCCAAAATCAAAATTTCCTAAAGAGAGATTAATTCCAGGCTGTATGGCAATCTTACTCTCCATACGGGCATCGGAAATTGCAGGATCTTGTTCCGACACAACTACCCTATTCTTGTCCACCCCTTTATTCACATAAGTAATATTGGTGCCAAATGCCAACTTACTATTAGTACCCAAACGTACAGAAGTGGCGTAATTCGCATTAAATCCAAACTCCTGAATGACGCCGGTTGACTGACTATACACTCCTATCCCTAAAGCAGTGTGGTCATTAAGCTTATTACTAAAGCCCAAAAAATAATTCTGGCTGTTATCATCGAAGGTGGCGTACTGGTTTCTATGTAATATATTTAAGTATGATTTATTCTCACGCACCAACGAAAAGGTAGGGTTGATTAAAAATCGGTTGAAAAAAAGTTGATTATGATAAGCGCCGGAAGTAGCAATTTCAGTTTTGGCCTCTTGACCCTGCATCCGCATACCTCCTATTGTGGTAGCTAGAATGAAAAAATAAGCTATTCGTACGGCTATGTTATTTTTAGTTTCCATTTGAATATGTTTTATGTTTTAGATTGAAATGATGTCTTACAACAGTTCGCCACTACTTTAAGAAATCGGAACTAATATGTAAGGTGCTACAACGACAAGCGCATTTAAATTGGTTGGGTATTCCTAGCGCCAAAATCAGTTGTTTGATTATTCGTCCTCAAATAAAGAAGAGGAATAGTTTTCCTGTCCTACTGTATTAAGCGCCTCGAGTAAGCGAAAATCCGGTTCGTTTGACTTTTTCTTTCCTCCAACAAATGTGTAGCCGACCATAGCATCAGGATTTGTTTTGCCCTTTCGGTTAGATACCACGTAGGCCATCCCGTTCTTGGCATCTAGCTGTAGCGTATACTCATCTTGTTTACTGTTGATAGTACTACCCATGTTAATGGCAAGTCCCACGCTTTTTTGGGCTACGGTAACCGAATACATATCTAGACCGCCATATCCCCTATGACCTTCGGATGCAAAGACCAGGGTGTTGTCTTTTATGAGTTTTGGGTAGAGATCGTTCTTATCCGTATTTACCTTTTCTCCAAGATTCCTGGCATTTCCCATAGCGCCATTACCGCTTATAGTAGCCACATAAATATCAAACTCACCAAAAGTGCCCGGCATGTTCGATGCAAAAAATAACCGTTTACCATCGGGAGATACGGCCGGATGCAGCGCGGAAAATTCTTTGGGACATAAAGCAAGTTCGCGAACCGTCTTCCATTCTCCCTTTACTTTATCGGCACGATAGACCTTATGCACCGGCTCCTTTTTAGAAAAAATACCTGTATTTGGTTTTACGAATACCCTTTTGCTGTAGTAAGCCGTTTGTCCATCTCTGGTTAGGGAAATTGGCGTGTTGTAATCCAGCGTATTGTCTTTAGATGTAGACTTATCTACGGACCCATGTATGGCTTCGGGTTTATTTACCGCCAATTTTTCCCGTGGCAAATTTAGGTGTAGTGGCCTAAATTTATCCCTGTACGAAACGCTGCCTTTTTTAGGGGAGGCCTGAGTCATCAGATAATCAGCTCGCACCAACTCCGTCCAGTTTTCATCGAGCTCCTCTGTTTCCGTATTTTTCTTACCAAGTTTGGAAACGGCATGGTCATATCGTTTTTGATACGAGCTATCCAGTAGGCCGTCTTCGCTCAAATCGATTAAGCGGTCGTACCAAAAAAGAGCGTTCTCATAGTTTTTGGATAGAAAATGTGCGTTACCCAGGTCTTGATAAATCTCTTTTTCGGAATATCCCATGGATTTCATCTCCTTGAAATTTTCCATCCGTTTTACGGTAGCATCCATTTTATGTTTGTCTATGGATGCAAAGGCTGTTCCCTGCGCATTTAATCCTAGACAACAAAATAGGCTGAAGCATCCAATGGATACTTTGTGATGTAACATTTTCCTCATGATATTAAGATTTTGGGGTTATACCTCAAAGTTGCGAAAAGGTATTTGACCAATACTTAATAAAAATTCATAGGTTTTTGATGTTTTCAATCAAGATCGATGAAAACTGAAGGTTTTTTTGGAAATACAAATAGAAAGACTTTTTTAACATAACCTAATACCCTGTATCACCAAAACCAATGTGGAATTCAAAGTAACGATACCTGAATATATTAATTGCACATAATAGGATTATCGGTAATATTTTTGGGTTAAAAAGCTAAAACGCCAAGTTCTTATCGTTTTCATACTGAAATGTTTATACAATATATCGAGTGCATCTTAAATGAGAAAATCATGAATAAAATAGGTACAAAACTAGATTATGATTATCACAAAGTAGAATGGTATCGTATAAGACCTAACCATCTTAAATACGAATATTCATCATTAGTTCATGGGTGCCATTGTCTATGTTCCGTACCGCACTGCTGTTCGCAAACTCGTAGGCATAGCCTATCTGTAATACTTTGGAAACATTGAAGATGGCAAGTCCGCTGAAACTTTCGTCATAACGATAGGCCGCCCCAAGTTCAAAACTCTCGGTAAAGGCCAGACGAGCCGTAAGATCTATGGACAAAGGTGCTGCATCTACGTAGCGTAAAAGCACCGTTGGTTTAAAGACCATACCATTGCCCAAAGTAACATCGGTACCACCTGCCAAATAAATATGTTGCCTATCCGCTCCCGTTCTTGCAATACCGTCTTCTTGCTCCAAACGATCATTACTAAGGATTTTTGGAATGGATAGCGATAAAAAATAGACTTCATGTTTTAAATAGACCCCGGTGCCAAAGTTTGGATTAAACCTCCCATTTAAGTTCATTAAATTAGGATCCGCTTGTACCCCATAGGTGACCAAACCATCTGTATTGGCATTATAGGAGTTAAAACCTGCCTTTACCCCAAAATATAAATCCAGATCATTGGATAATTTAAGATGATATGAAAAATCTGCGGCAATTGAGGTTTGTTTTTCTATAAAGGTCTGATCACTTATTACCGAAAGTCCAAGGCCCATATTTTTACCGACCGGAGTACCAAAAATAAAGCTTTGGGTTTCGGGTGCTCCTTGTATGCTTGCCCATTGACTCCGAACATTAATACCCACATCCGTGGTGGTGTTTGCACCTGCATAAGCGGGGTTAATGAGATTCATATTGTAGATATACATTGTATAATTAGGATCCTGTTGGGCCTTGGCCACAGTACCTGTAACAAGGCAAAAGGCAAGCAGTATGTAGGGTATAGTTTTCATGTAATTTGTTTTAAAAATAGATTGCATTGGTTAGTAGTTGATGAATATCCAGCCTTGCAGCGGTACCGTACCGTTATCTAGCTCAATGATATAAAGGTAAGATCCCGATGGCAAGACATTGCTGTTGGCAGCGCTCCCGTCCCACTCGTTACGGTAACCTTGTTTGGTATAGACTTCATGGCCCCAGCGGTTATAGACACGAACCATGTTGTTAGGATAGTTGTCTAACCCTGGAA
>CAYGUY010000077.1:5756-17911 GCA_964353165.1 uncultured Maribacter sp. | reverse complement strand
ATAACGATTATACGTTACTTTCTTTTTGGGTACCTGTTCCTTTATTATGTCATTTATGCACGCAACATGCGGACATAAATTAAAATATCTAAGATTTTAGGTGGCCATGGCGACGGGGCCCACCCCTTACCATTCCGAACAGGGAAGTTAAGACCGTTTGCGCCGATGGTACTGCTATACCAAGTGGGAGAGTAGGTAGCCGCCTTTTTTCAAGAGCCCCCTTACAGTAATGTAAGGGGGCTTTTTTGTGCGCGAAATGCATTGCTGGAAGACGTTATCAATGATAATCCACAGTGCGGACCGGTTATGCACGAAACGTTTTTCTGTCTTTGCTGCGCATCAAAAGAATAGCTGGGGTTAAATAATAATTCCGGGTTTAGAAATGCATGGTGAGTGCAAAAAGTCTAGTTTTTAAATAATATCTCATTATAATTGTCAGAGCCCAAGTATTCATTTTTGAGCATCCGGAAATATTCCGATATGGCAGGGTTAGATGCTGAATCTGCCGCCAGACAATCTTGCTCGGTATCACTGTAAACCTCTATGGCAAGGTACCAATTGCCCTTTCTTGTTGCATAATGATCCTCCATTATGGGATCTAGGTCCGCACGAACTAGAAATGCGTCCACCGCTAAGGGTACCAGAGTAATGCTTTTGTTCGGGATTTCTACCTCATAAAAAGAGAAGAAATATTGTTTTTCTTTTAAGCTAAAAGGTATATCGTTATAGACATTAATATCGTTTAGTTGGAATTTAGTATTTATATAGGTGTAGAACTGGTTAGTAGGTTTTGGGTCTTTAAATATGAACATCTGACGTTTGGGTAGGCTGCGTTTAAATTTTCTTCCTTTTGTTACTTTATAATCTTGGATGGATGGCGCAATCCGGGTGGGTACGCAGGAAAAGAGAAGTAGCAAAAGCGAAACAAGGAGAACCGTTTTTTTCATGGGTTGGGAAGAATAGCTGGTTGTACAACTGTTCCAATAATCATACCATGTTTTTATCCACAATTAACAGCTTATTCACTCAAAAAGGATATCGTAGTAAGTTCTACGCAGGGATGTGTCCTGTCCAAAAAAAAGACTTGCTTTCGTAAAGGCAGGTCTTTTGGCTAAGCTGTTGCTAAGGTCTAAACTCTAGGAAGGTCCCCTTCACCTTTTACCGGAAGTTGGGATTCGCCCATTAAATAGGTATCCACATGATAAGCGGCCTCCCTTCCTTCCGAGATGGCCCAAACAATCAAGGACTGTCCCCTACGTTGATCACCAGCGGCAAAGACCCCTGGTACATTCGTCATGTAGTTTTCTTCGGTAGCTTTTATATTGGTTCGCTGATCCATTGTAATCCCGAATTGTTCGGCTAAGGTAGTTTCAGATCCAGTAAATCCTAATGCTAGTAATGCCAGTTCGCATTTCCATTCTTTTTCGGTTCCTGGAACTTCTTTTAGCTGTGGGCGTTGACCTGCAGTTTTGATCCATTCTACTTCTGCTGTAATAAGACCTTTAAGATTTCCTTTATCGTCCCCTATAAAGCGTTTTGTGGAAATGCTGAAAAAACGCTCTGCTCCTTCTTTGTGGGAAGAACTTGTTCTCAAACGCATAGGCCAAAATGGCCAAGGCTGATCTTCTGGTCTATCTGCGGTAGCCATGGGCATGATTTCAAAGTTTGAAACCGATGTTGCGCCATGTCGAAATGAAGTTCCTATACAGTCGGAACCTGTGTCCCCACCACCAATTACCACTACATCTTTACCAGTCGCTTTGATTTCTTCTCCTAAGTCCTTTATACCTTCTACCCGTTTATTGTTCTGACCCAGAAAATCCATAGCCTGTACTACCCCGTTAAGATCGGAACCTTCAATAGGCAAGTTACGCCTTACAGTTGCACCTCCTGAAAGTATGATGGCGTCAAATAGGTTTTTTAAGTCCTCCGCCGTTTTATCTACACCTACATGTACACCACATTCAAAAGTGATACCTTCTTCTTCCAACACGGCAAGTCTGCGGTCTATGATGTTTTTTTCCATTTTAAAATCAGGAATACCATAACGTAACAAACCTCCTGGTTTTTGGTCTCTTTCAAATACCGTAACGGTATGTCCTGCTCTGTTCAACTGTTGTGCAGCGGCCAATCCAGCTGGCCCTGAACCAACGACAGCAACCGTTTTTCCTGTTCGGGTAAGCGGCGGTTTTGCGGTAATCCATCCTTTGTCAAAAGCTGTTTCTACAATATTTTTTTCAATATTCTCAATCGATACTGGGTCCTCGTTTATACCAAGTACACATGCCTCCTCGCAAGGTGCGGGACATAATCTACCGGTAAATTCAGGAAAGTTATTGGTAGAATGTAATATTTCGCTTGCCTTTTCCCATTTTCCACGATATACGGCATCGTTAAAATCAGGAATAAGGTTTCCTAGGGGACAACCACTATGACAAAATGGAATACCGCAATCCATGCATCTAGCACCTTGCTCCTTTAATTCTTTTTCTGGAAGCGCAACCGTAAATTCCTTATAGTTTTTAACCCGCTCCTCTACTGGCTTATATGATTCTACTTTTCTATCGAATTCCAAAAATCCTGTTATCTTTCCCATGTTTCGATTTATATAGTTTGTAATTTTTCCTCTTCCAGACGGATCAAAGCTTGCCTGTACTCTTCTGGTAATACCTTAACAAATTTTGGGAGGTATGTTTCCCAGTTTTCAAGAATTCGTTGTGCTAACGGACTAAAAGTGGCATTATAATGGCTTTCGATTAAATCCTTAAGCTCTTTCACATCTTTATCCTCGGTTACTTCCAAAAGGTTTAAGGACTCGGCATTACATCGTTTTTTAAAGGTTTTCTTATCATCGAGTACATAAGCGATACCTCCGCTCATACCTGCTCCAAAATTTCGTCCTACTTCTCCTAAAATGACCGCAATACCACCCGTCATATATTCACATCCGTGGTCTCCAATACCTTCCACAACAGCTTTGGCACCCGAGTTTCGTACACAAAATCGTTCCCCTGCCCTACCGTTGATATAAGCACGACCGGCAGTTGCTCCGTAAAGGGTAACGTTTCCGGTAATAACATTATCTTCTGGTACTATGGTCGATTTTTCCGGTACTTTGATTACCAGTTTTGCACCGGACAATCCTTTTCCCAAGTAATCGTTCGTGTTTCCGTTTACGGTCATCGTTAGCCCACGGGTGGCAAATGCACCAAAACTTTGTCCTGCTGACCCCGTAAAGTTTAGTTTTAGTGTATTTATTGGTAATCCCTGTGCTCCGTATATTTTGGAGATTTCGTTACTGATAATAGCACCAACCGCTCTATCTGTATTACAAATCGGAAAATCAAGACTGGATTTTTCTTTTCTGAACAACGATGGGTTTGCCTTTGCAATGATATCGAACTCTATTGATTTATCTACATCATGCTGTTGTTTTTGTGTATTGTAGAACTTGGTTCCCGCTGGTACATCTACTTGATGTAAAATAGGTGTAAGGTCTATCCCCGCTGCTTTATAATGGTTGATTGCTTTTTTTCGGTCTAGTTTCTTCACTTGACCAACCATTTCGTTTACTGTTCTAAAACCAAGTTCAGCCATTATCTCCCTTAGTTCCTGTGCAACGAAATACATGTAGTTAACTACGTGTTCCGGTTTGCCTTTGAATTTTTTTCTCAATTCCGGATTCTGTGTTGCGATACCTACGGGGCAGGTATTCAAGTGACAAACCCGCATCATAATACATCCAGAGGCTACTAGAGGGGCTGTGGCAAAACCAAATTCCTCGGCACCAAGTAAGCATGCAATTGCTACATCTCTACCTGTTTTTAATTGCCCATCACATTCCAGTACAATTCTGTTTCTAAGGTCGTTCATGACCAAGGTCTGTTGTGCTTCCGCTATTCCTAGTTCCCAAGGTAGTCCGGCATGTTTTAAAGATGTCAATGGAGATGCTCCCGTACCTCCGTCAAATCCGGATATAAGAACAACGTCCGCTTTTGCTTTAGCGACACCGGCAGCAACCGTTCCAACACCAACCTCCGAAACTAATTTAACATTTATTCTAGCTTTTCTATTCGCTGATTTTAAATCGTAAATCAGTTGTGATAAATCCTCAATAGAATAAATATCGTGGTGTGGTGGTGGCGAAATAAGACCAACATATGGTGTGGAATTTCTAGTTTTGGCTATGGCCGGGTTTACTTTAGGACCAGGTAATTGTCCGCCTTCCCCAGGCTTAGCACCCTGTGCCATTTTAATTTGAATTTCCTTGGCATTGGTGAGATAGTTAGAGGTAACTCCAAACCGTCCGGATGCTACTTGTTTTATAGCGCTGTTCTTCCAATCTCCAGTAGCGTTTTTGTAAAAACGTTCTTCATCTTCCCCGCCTTCCCCAGAATTACTTTTTCCACCGATACGATTCATGGCGATCGCTAAATTTTCATGAGCTTCCTGACTTATAGATCCGTAGGACATGGCACCTGTTTTGAATCGTTTTACAATTTCGGTCCAAGGTTCTACCTCCTCCAACGGAATAGGGTCATAGTTTGAAAACTCAAACAGTCCTCTAATGGTCATCAGGTGTTTGGATTGTTCGTTGACCATTTTGGAATACTCTTTATAAGTATCTGGTTCATTTCCCCTAACCGCTTTTTGCAGTTTGGCAATACTTAGTGGATTGAACATATGTTTTTCACCATCTCTACGCCATCGGTATTCACCTCCAATTTCTAAATCTAGACTTGCGGCTACTTCTTTGGTAGCAAAGGCGTTTTGATGCCTTTTAGCAATTTCCTTTTCTATTTCATAGAGGCCAATTCCCTGTATGCGCGTGGGCGTGTTTGGAAAATACTGCTCTACTACTTTTGTATTTATACCAATACATTCGAACAATTGTGATCCACGATAAGAATTCAATGTGGATATGCCTATTTTGTTCATTACTTTTAGGATGCCTTTTCCTACCGCTTTGTTGTAATTTTTTATGGCTTCATCAAAACTCAGGTCCGTAATATCCAGTTCGGTAATCTGCTCTGCGATGATTTCGTTTACCAAGTAAGGATTTACAGCACTCGCTCCAAAACCGAATAGTAATGCAAAGTGATGTACCTCTCTAGGTTCTGCCGATTCAATGATTAGGCTGCATTTAGAGCGTTTGCCCATTTTCTGAAGACCACTGTTTACGTAGGAGCAGGCTAACAGCGCTGGAATAGGAGCATTATTTGTATCAACACTTCTATCGGATAAAATAATAATGTTAGCATTATCATCTACAGCTTTGGACGCTTGATCCAAGATAGACTTCAGTGCATCTTCCAAACCATTATGTCCTTTTTCAATTTTATAAAGTATAGGAATAGAAACTACTTTATAATCAGGACTTACATCATAGTTTTTGATTTTATCCAAGTCTTCTTTTGAGATGACCGGATTCTGAATTTTAAGTTTCCTACAGTGCAGTTCGGTAAAATCGAAAATATTTTGATCGGCGCCTAGGGTAAGGCTTATGTCAGTAATCAATTCTTCGCGGATGCCATCCAATGGCGGATTTGTAACTTGAGCAAATAGCTGTTTAAAATAATTGTAGATCAATTGTGGGCGTTGCGATAATACCGCAATAGGTGTATCTGAACCCATGGATCCGATTGGCTCTTTTGCCGAAGTTCCCATAGGAAGGATTATCGTGTTGATATCTTCCAGTGTATATCCAAAAACCGATTTTCTTTTTTCTAAGCTCGCTTCGCCTAAAAACAAAGGACAGTCGTTATAAGGAATATCCTTTAAATACACTAAGTTAGTGGCCAACCATTCTTTGTATGGATACTTCTTGGCTATATTTTCTTTGATTTCTTCGTCGTTTATGATGCGCCCTTCTTCCATGTTTACCAAAAACATTTTGCCAGGCTCCAAACGCCCGTGAAACTCTACGTTTTCGGGTGCAATCTCAACCACTCCGGTTTCTGAGGACATGACCACGTAATCATCTTTGGTAACGGAATATCTAGATGGGCGCAAGCCGTTACGGTCCAATACGGCTCCAATGTAATTGCCGTCCGTAAAAGGGATAGAAGCAGGGCCGTCCCAAGGCTCCATCATACAAGAATGATACTCGTAAAACGCTTTTTTGGCCGCAGACATTTCTTCGTTCTTCTCCCAAGCTTCTGGTACAAGGATCATCATAACTTCAGGAAGGGATCTTCCTGTCATTAATAACAGTTCTACCACCATGTCCATCGTGGCCGAATCTGATTTTCCAGGAAGGATAATCGGTAGCACATTTTTTATTTCCGCCCCAAACAAATCACTTTTTAATAATTCTTCTCGGGACAGCATTCGAGATACATTGCCGCGTAAGGTATTTATTTCTCCGTTATGGCACATGTATCTAAACGGTTGCGCCAAATCCCAAGTAGGGAAGGTGTTGGTGGAGAAGCGCTGGTGTACCAAGGCTAACCTGGTAACTACCCTTGAATCCAACAAATCAGTATAATAAAGGCTAATGTCATGGGGCATCAATAGTCCTTTGAATATGATGATTTTAGTGGAAAGGCTAGGCACGTAAAAGAACTTGCTTTCCGAAAGTTTAGACTTAATAATGGTATGCTCCGTTACTTTTCTAGCAATGAACAGTTTAAGGTTGAAATCGAAATAGGTTTGTTCCGGACTTTCTTTTGCAACAAAAAGTTGTCTTACAAAAGGTTCTGTTTCCGCGGCTATCCTACCAGGAATGGAACGGTTTATGGGAACATCTCTCCATCCTAAAAGTTGCAGTCCTTGTTTCTTGATATTTTCTTCGAAAACTGACGTACAAAAATTCCGTTGATTATCTTTTCTTGGAAAGAATACGTTGCTGACGGCATATTGTCCCGGCTCCGGAAGTTCAAAAGAACAAACACTTTGAAAGAAATCATGTGGGATATCAATTAAAATACCGGCACCATCTCCGGTCTTACCATCTGCGCTTACCGCCCCCCTATGTTCTAAACGGTCTAGAATCTCTAGTGCTTTATGAATTATATCATTGGATTTCTTTCCTTTTAAGCTACAGATAAATCCTGCACCACAGTTGTCATGTTCAAATTCCGGTAGGTAAAGACCTTGTTTCTTCAGCGTCATATATTATGGTATTTCTTCAAAAATATCATTTTATATGCGTAAAAATCAATGATTTTTTAATAATGATATAAATAATTCAACGTTTTGGATTAATCGTTAAAAAAAATGGAATTATGTATTTTTACCATACTCAATTTATCATATTCATAAAACAAAGATAGAATACAGCTCTAGTTCTAACTTTAATGGGGTTTAGTAAAGACAAACCTACTTTTAAACAAATAAGCCCCTTATCGATAAGGGGCTTATTTGTTTATTTGGTGTGTACCAGGTATAAATACTCTATTTTTACAGGGGGTATTTTTTTATGAAACCATTAATCTCTCAAAATACTTCTGGAAATTACTATTTTTTGTATCTCCGAAGTTCCCTCATAAATCTGAGTAATCTTGGCATCTCGCATTAATCGTTCTACATGGTAATCCTTTACAAAACCGTTTCCGCCATGAATTTGTACTGCTTCTACTGTGGTGTCCATGGCTACTTGAGAGGCGTATAATTTTGCCATTGCCCCCGAAAGGTCATAATCCTCATGGTTGTCCTTATCCCATGCCGCTTTGTATACTAGGAACCTAGCCGCTTCAATTTGTGTGTGCATGTCTGCTAGCTTAAAAGCAATGGCCTGATGATTGCTTATTTCTGTGCCGAAAGCTTTTCTTTCTTTTGAGTATTTCAACGCTAATTCATAGGCTCCGGCTGCAATACCTAAGGCCTGCGCTGCAATTCCAATTCTCCCACCTGCCAGTGTTTTCATTGCAAATTTGAAACCGAAACCGTCTTCGCCTATTCTATTTTCTTTAGGAACCTTTACATCATTAAAGATTAATGAATGTGTATCACTTCCTCGAATACCTAATTTATTTTCTTTGGGTCCTATTTCGAAACCATTGGTACCTTTTTCAACAATTAAAGCATTAATGCCCTTATGCTTTTTGTCTTTATCTGTCTGTGCAATAACCAAGTATATTTCTGCCGAACTACCGTTGGTAATCCAATTCTTTGTTCCGTTTAATACGTAATGGTCCCCTTTGTCCAGTGCAGTTGTTTTTTGAGAAGTCGCATCACTTCCGGCTTCGGGCTCCGATAAACAAAACGCCCCTATGATTTCACCTGTAGATAGTCGTGTTAAGTATTTTTCTTTTTGTGCATCAGTTCCATAGGTTTCCAGGCCCCAGCATACCAAAGAATTGTTTACCGAAACAATTACCGAAGATGATGCGTCTATTTTTGATAGTTCTTCCATCACTAAAACGTAGGAAAGTGTATCAAGGCCACTTCCGCCATACTTGGGATCTACCATCATTCCTAGAAAACCTAGCTCCCCCATTTTCCGCACCTCTTCAGTTGGGAATTTTTGAGCTTCATCGCGTTCAATTACTCCCGGCAGTAAATCGTTTTGGGCAAAATCCCGGGCTGCCTGTTGTATAAGTCGTTGTTCTTCGGTAAGTGTAAAATTCATAGCTGTTATTTTAAACATTCACCTTACAAATATAAGCTTATCCCATGTACTATTTCTTAAATATCAGGTGCAACAAGAGCTTTTTAAGCTTAATCGTATGCGTTATTGCTATTGCTGTTATTCTGGTGGATAAAGACTGAATAAATACATGATCGAGCCTTGTTATTGTTCTATCAAATAGGTACGATAGCGTGTGAAATCCTATTATCTAGATTGAAATTTTACTTGGTAATAGGTATATTAAAAGTTTACTGCACTTCTTGTAATCTAGAAGTTAAAAGAACTAGATTTTATTCGAATTTTGATACTTTGATTTTCTATTCAATCATTTTTAATCTATATTACGACGGTGTAAGAAGCACAATTCAAATACTTTTGAATTTTTCAAATTTGCGTTATTTTAAAACTGTTATTTGCAATTCCATAATTGAACTAATTTAAACCAACTGATAATGGAAACTATTGTTGTTATTATTTTTTTAGCGGGCTATTTGGCAATTACCCTTGAGCATAATTTAAAAATTGATAAGCTTATTCCGGCTTTGGCTATGATGGCTATTCTTTGGGCCTTAATCGCTCTGGGGATAGATAGTTTTCCTAACTGGTTCGACTCCGTAAAGCAAGGTTTGGTCGAAGGTTTTGGAACTATGGACCATGAAGGTCGAATGCACATAGTGGAAGAATCCTTATTGCATCATTTAGGTAAGACGGCGGAAATACTATTTTTTCTTTTGGGCGCCATGACCATTGTTGAAATCATTGATTATTTTGATGGTTTTGCCACCATAAAGGGCTTTATCAAAACTCGAGAGAAAGGAAAACTATTATGGCTGTTTTCGGTATTGGCGTTTATTCTATCTGCTATTATTGATAATCTTACGGCTACGATAGTTTTAATAACAATTTTACAAAAAGTGATAAAGGACAGAGAGACCAAGCTATGGTTCGCTGGTATGATTGTAATTACCGCAAATGCGGGTGGGGCATGGTCTCCTATAGGTGATGTTACTACGACTATGTTATGGATTGCAAATAAAGTAAGCGCCTTGCAACTTGTCCTTCACGTTTTATTGCCTTCTATCGTATGTATGGTGGTTCCCGTTTTGATTGCCAGTAGATTCAAAGTGTTTAAAGGACTTATTGATGGTGATTTGGATGAAGGAGTGTCGAAATCTAAATATGGAGGAACGATGTTGTACTTAGGACTTGGAGCTATTTTGTTCGTGCCTTTTTTTAAAACGGTTACCCATTTACCTCCCTATGTTGGTATGATGCTGTCTTTGGCTGTAGTGGCTACATTCGCGGAGATATTTAGTAACAAAAAATTTAGTATCACCTCTGTTGATGGTGGTGATCACGATTCTGGAGGACATCACAGTCCTGTACATCATTCTTTATCAAAAATAGAATTACCGAGTATCCTTTTCTTTTTGGGAATCCTGTTGGCTGTTGCCGCTATGGAATCGCTAGGCATTTTATTTAATGCTGCGGGCGCCTTAAACGAGGCAATTCCTAATACTGATATCGTGGTAATGCTCTTCGGTGTAGGTTCTGCGGTTATAGACAACGTGCCTTTAGTGGCTGCCAGTATGGGTATGTTCAGCGAGCCATTGGATAGTCCGCTATGGCACTTTATAGCGTATTCTGCCGGTACAGGTGGTAGTATGCTAATAATTGGATCTGCTGCGGGAGTTGTTGCTATGGGTATGGAGAAGATAGATTTCTTCTGGTATCTCAAAAACATAGCTTGGTTGGCCTTTATTGGTTTTGTTATGGGTGCCCTAACATTTATATTATTGAGAGATTTTGTGTTAAACGTATAATTTAATTCCTAGAACCGCGTTATAGAGGCAAATTCCATAATTTAAGAACCCTATGTTATTATTTCAAAATTTGGCCCAAGATGGAGCTGAAGAAATCCTTTCCGAGGAAAAAACCTTATCAGTAATAGATTTGGTGTTTAATGGTGGAACAGGAAGTGTTATTATTATTACAGTACTTTTTTTAATGCTGGGCGTTGCACTTTATATCTATTTTGAACGATTGTTGGCCGTTAATGCGGCTTCTAAAATAGATAAGAATTTTATGAACCAGATAAGAGACTATGTGACCACTGGGAAACTAGAGGCCGCAAAACTCTTATGTGCGCAAACAGATTCTCCAGTAGCTAGATTAACGGAAAAAGGGATTTCTAGGATTGGTAAACCTCTTGATGATATAAATACGGCCATTGAAAACGCAGGTACTTTAGAAGTTTATAAATTGGAGAAAAACGTGAGTGTGCTGGCAACGGTAGCTGGAGCTGCACCTATGATAGGTTTCTTGGGAACCGTAATTGGAATGATACTTGCGTTTCATGAAATGGCCAGTAGTGGTGGTCAAGCGGAGATGGGGTCTTTGGCTTCGGGAATTTATACCGCAATGACTACGACTGTTGCAGGTTTGATAGTAGGTATTATCGCTTATGTTGGATACAACCATTTGGTAAATAGAACCGATAAGGTGGTACATAAGATGGAAGCCAACGCAGTAGATTTCTTGGATTTGTTGAACGAACCACTTTAATTCTTCAAGATGAAATTAAAAGGAAGAAATAAGGTGAGTCCAGATTTCAGTATGTCGTCTATGACGGATATTGTTTTCCTTCTGCTGATCTTTTTTATGCTAACGGCAAACTCGCCAAACGCATTAGATCTGTTATTGCCAAAAGCAAAAGGCAAATCGACCAATACACAAAATGTTTCCGTTAGTATCGATAAAAATTTGCAGTACTACGTTAACAACGAGAGAATAAACGGAGAATATATTGAAATTGAATTAAAAAAAGCACTCGAAGGACAGGATAAACCTACCATTATTCTTAGGGCAGAAGAGAGCGTTGCTATCAAAGAAGCTGTTAACGTTATGGATATTGCCAATAGGAACAATTATAAGGTAATTCTAGCGGTGCGCCCTAACTAATGGCGTTTCTGGACACGACACATAAGAAGAAATCCTTTACACTGACAACACTACTTTTGAGTATGCTCTTGTTGGTGCTTTTCTATATAGGGCTTACCTATATGGACCCGCCTATCGAGAACGGAATCTCTGTTAATTTTGGCACCACTGATTTTGGTAGTGGACGTGTTCAGCCTAAGGAAAAAATTCGTTCTGAGCCATTGGATACGCCACCGGTGGAGCCGACCAAACAGGAGGTGGCTCAACAAGTGGAAGAAGTAGAGGAGGAGGTGGAAGAAAAACCAACTGTTAAAGAAGCTCCTGCGGAAAAATTGCTCACCCAAGAAAACGAAGAGGCTGTTCGAATAAAGCAGGCTAATGATGCCAAGAAAAAAGCAGACGATGCCGCTGCCGAAGCAAAGCAGAAGGCAGAAAACGATGCAAAAAGAGCAAAAGCAGCAGCTGCGCAATTAGCTAAAGAAAAACGGGATGCAGAGGAACGCGCCCAAAAAGAACAGGAGGCTAAAAAGGCTAAATTGGATGCCCTAATGGGGGGATTGAACAAATCGGACGGAACAGCGTCTGGTAGCGAAGGAGACGACAACAGGGCAGGAGATAAGGGGAGTCCTGATGGGGACCCTTA
>CAYGUY010000077.1:0-5656 GCA_964353165.1 uncultured Maribacter sp. | reverse complement strand
GCGAAGGAGACGACAACAGGGCAGGAGATAAGGGGAGTCCTGATGGGGACCCTTACGCTACCAGTTATTATGGCAGTCCAGGTTCCGGTAGCGGAACAGGTGGCTATGGCCTAAATGGACGCTCTTTAGTCAACAAGGGAAAAGTGCCCCAAGAATGCAACGAATCTGGAAGGGTGGTCGTGAAAATAGTGGTAGATAGGAATGGAAAAGTCATAAATGCTACTCCTGGGGTAAGAGGTACAACGAACAATAATCCATGTCTTTTGGAGCCAGCGAGGAAAACCGCCTTAATGCATAAATGGAATTTGGATACCAATGCTCCCGACCAGCAAGTAGGTTTTGTAGTAGTAAACTTTAAATTGGGAGAGTGACCTATAAGGAGACTTTAACTTGGATGTTTGCCCAACTTCCAATGTACCAAGAAAAGGGAAAAAAAGCATTTAATTCTAAACTGGACGGTATTTTGGCTTTGTCCGATCGTCTGGGAAATCCACATACGCGTTTTAAGAGTATTCACGTTGCTGGCACTAATGGCAAAGGTTCAAGTAGTCATATGTTGGCCTCGGTGCTACAAGAGGCAGGTTATAAGGTGGGTTTGTATACCTCGCCACATCTCAAGGATTTTAGGGAACGTATACGAATAAACGGAAATCCCGTTAGCGAAAACTTCGTAGTTGATTTTATTGCGGAGCACAAATCGTTCATAGCGGCTAACAAATTTTCGTTTTTTGAAATGACCGTAGCTATGGGCTTTGATTACTTTGCAAGGGAAAAAGTAGACATTGCTGTCATTGAAGTCGGTCTTGGAGGAAGATTGGATTCTACCAATATCATAACGCCGGAAATTGCACTTATTACCAACATCGGATTTGACCATATGGATATGTTGGGCGATACTTTGGATAAAATTGCCTTTGAGAAAGCGGGTGTCATAAAAGAAAACGTACCTGTTGTGGTAAGTGAATATCAGGCGGAGATTGCCTGGGTATTTGAAAAAATGGCAAAAGAAAAATCTTCTGAATTGTCGTTTGCGAGCAAGTTGGATTTTCCACTGCACACAACATCGTTATTAGGGCATTATCAGCAGCTAAATATAAAGGGAGTCGTGGAGACGCTCGCCAGGCTACCAGGTTTTGTTGTTGAAAGCGAGGATATTCAAAACGGCTTACAGCATGTCAACAGAAATACCGGACTTCAGGGCAGATGGCAGATTTTAAAGGAAGATCCCAAAATTATCTGTGATACGGCCCACAATAAAGAAGGCCTTGTTTTGGCCTTGGAACAACTACTAAAGGAGCGTTTTGAACGTTTACATTTGGTTTTGGGATTTGTGAAGGAAAAAGATCTTGATTCTATTCTTCCTCTTTTTCCAAAAAATGCGACGTATTACTTTTGCAGACCAAATATTCCAAGAGGACTGGATGCTCATATATTGGCCGATAGAGCCAAAAATTTCGGTTTAATTGGAAAAGTATATCACAGTGTTTTGGAGGCGTATAATGCTGTAAATGAGAGGGCCTCCAAAGAAGATGTTATTTTTATTGGGGGCAGTAATTTTACGGTAGCAGAAGTTCTTTAAATTTTATTGATTTTTCTTTTGGAGTATATAAAACTATTCTATATTTGCACTCCTTTTGGGGCTCTTAGCTCAGTTGGTTCAGAGCACCTGCCTTACAAGCAGGGGGTCACTGGTTCGAATCCAGTAGGGCCCACACTGGTAAACAAAAACCTTCCGAGAAATCGGAAGGTTTTTACTTTTAGGACCAGTAGAACATCTGTACAACAATACATGTTTCTTTTGCTTTCTTTTTTTGCTATCCTGTTACCATGTAAAGCTTGGCTGAAATAATGTCCCGATGGTTGTTCCGAAGCCGGAAAGAGCTCAAGCTGATATGGTTAAGGTATAACGCACTCACCACGAATAAACGTTCCATTCTCGTTATTGTTCTTTTCGGTATAGTACCCTTAATCGTTTATTTTATCATTTCTACTGCTAAATATTCATTGGTTCAACTATTGGCTGGCTATGTCTTTGTAACACTTCTGTTCGGTTTGTCCGTTTTGCTTGTGATTGCATGGTTCAGATCTGTTGAGTTGTTTAAAATAATATACAGGGCTTTTCGTTCATTAATTTATCATCTAATTGTATATATACTGGTTTCTTCGAGTTTACCGTAAAGGATATGGAAAACCTTCTTAGGATAGACAACAGATTACTTTTAAAGGGGAACATCGTGATAAGGGAAGCTGCCGGGAACAAACAATTAGAAAAGATTCGATTTTTATTCACCATTTTTGAATCTTAATGTATGTGACGGTATTTTCAAGATGGATACCGGACCAAAAGAGTCCTTTAAAAAGCTGATATCCAAGCGTTTTAAGCTCGATGATACTGGAACTTCAAGGAGAATTCTTTGAATTTGGCCAAAAGGAAATCCTCAAAACCTAAAGGGTTTTGTCGATGAACATCCAGAACACCCTGAAACTTACCTGTAATAAAAAAAAGAAACCGATAGTGTTCCAAATCAAAAGTGATGTGCGTCCTATCGGATTTTTGTTTCACGCTTTACTATCGGAACACTACAAAAATCGCACAGGTACCGTGCGCAGGCAGGTTATGGTGGGATTTTAGGGGGAACTGGATTGAAAAACCCTTGCCGAAGAAGTGTGGATAAATTATGGTTTGCTAGAGAATTGCCTTCTACTTCTCTAAAACAGCAAAAAATATCGAATGATAATTTCTTCTAAAACTTAAGATTTGGACGGATGGCACAGCTATTTCTTGGAATTAATATCCTATTGTAACCGATAGGAGGTACTGTTCTAACCTAAGTTTTTCATACTTTGGTTTAACTGTGTAGGTTCCGTGATTGTTCAGACCCTATGTTCAAAACTATAACATCATTAATGGAGTCCTGTAACTTGGTTTTTAATTGAATCTGCTTGTGGAATCTAAGTAAACGGTTCTTTTGGAAGTTGTTTAAGATTTTCTGCATACCTCTTTTCATCAAATGCTATCTTATGTTTCATTACGTTGAAGAGTTCAATGGAAAGACATTGTCCTATAAGTTGCATAGTTTCAAAATCGGTATATCCCATCTTAATCAATCTTCTAAAGGTAAAATTAGTTTCAACCGGATGATTATTCTTGATTTGATTTTCAATTATTTCGAAAAGCTGTGCTCTAAATATCTCATTTGTTTCCATAATATACATGCTTTTGTAGATATATCACATCAAGTAACCTTTATTCGGGACGAGTCAAAATTAAGCATAACACCCAGAGGAGGCAAGTGCCTCTGGGCTTTCAAATATCGATAATGTTTCTTTATTGCGTTTCACTTTGAGATAATTCAGGTGAGGTATGTGGTATATCGTTTGTTATGCGGCGTTCCTCAACACCTTGTAACAAGAGACCTGCAAACATCTACTTAGAAGGTTCAGCTAGGTGTCGGTCAAAGTATTCGATTATCTTGCCAAACAGATAGCGATCGTAATGCCGCTCACGGCTCCATCCATGCGTCGCACCCGGTGCAAACACAAAGTCGAAGTCCTTGCCCTGTATAATCAGTTCCTCAGCTAGCACGGCCGTCGTTTTAAATGGTACTACATGGTCCTGGATACCGTGGATGAACAAGAGCTTATCCTCCAGATTCGCCGCATACTTCAATGCTTTTCTTTCGAAGATCTCCGGGTGTGTCTGTGGGTGACGAACAATCGCGACGTCGTCCGTGCCAAAGAACATCGGGTCAACCGCCGCCGCTGCAGCAACGCCCACTTGAAATAAGCCAGGCTTCATCAACAGCGAATAAACGGAGAGAGTGCCACCGTAACTGCTGCCCCAGATGCCGATGCGATCGGGATCGACATAATCCAGCGACTCCATGTAGGCAACGGCACTCGCATAATCCTCAATGTCCTGGTCTGCAAAGCCCAGCAGAAACTCTTCGCGGAATGCCCGGCCATAGCCGTTGCTACCACGTGAATCCACCTGCACGATAATATATCCTTTTTTGACCAACAAATGCTGTACGAGGCTGTAGTTACCGGCCCAGCGGTTTCTCGCTGTGTTCGAATACACGGGCCCAAACAGCACTGGATACTTCTTACCAGGCTGCATGTTAGCAGGTTTCAGAATCCGGGCATGCAGCGTGTAGTCATCTACAAGACTGGGAAAACTAACGTATTCCGCAGGCGCCCAGCTTCGCTCCGTGAAGGCGGGCAAGGGCGAGTGGGTTACTCGCGTAGCGTCACCACCCTCGCTGCTTACCACGTAAAGCTCGGGCGGAGATGTGTCGTTGCTATGCATAAACACCAAGTGCCGGCCATCCGGTGAGGGGTAGCCAACGTTCCGGCCTGAAAGATGCGTTACCTGCTCGGGATCGCCACCGGACATTTTCAGGCGATACACGTGTTGTTCGTACGGATTAACCCCATTGCCTGCATAAAACAGTGTATTACCAGCAATACTTGGGGCGGACAGTACATCGTAGGACGGATCTGTCAAGAGCTGCGGACGATTCTTAGACGTTGAGGCATCAATCTTATAAAGGCCGTAGCGATCACCCATATCGCTTAAGAAAACGACCGTTTTTCCATCCGGATGCCAAGTAGATCCGAACGACGTATACATGCGACTCTCTCGAACACCTCGCCAAATCTCGCGCAGTCGGCTTTCTCTGGGTGCAACGACGAACAGCTTACGTTCGACCGCCGTGTCGGATGCCGTATCAAACAGCAGCGCACCGCCCGGTGACCAGTTGAAGTCGATGACCTGGTTGGCGTTCGGATCAGGCAAATCGAGGTACGTAATGTTGCCACTTTCTATATCGAGCAGGCCAACCCTGCGAATCTCGTTTGAATCGCCCGGGTAACTTCTGCGTACCTCGTTGGGATTGGTTTCGGCAGCGAGGTAATCCGGGAACGGCACCTTTCGCATTTGGCGTCGGTCAACGGCGTGAAACGCGATTGTCTTACCATCAGGAGACCACTTGTACGTTGGCCCACTCCAGATGCCTGGACCGATTTCACGTTCCGGTCGGCTGTAGCGCCCCTTCTGTAAGCTCGAGAGACTCGCGATGCCGATTTTGGTAAGCTGGCGATTCTGTTTGGAAGGGAAGTCGGCAAGCCACAGGTCACCGTTCCGTATATACGCCGCTTGGTTGCCGCTTGGCGATATCGACAGGTTACGTGCACCTGCCTCAACGGGCATTAACTTGAGGTCGTCTCCTTGGCTCAGTGATGTCTGCCATAGGTTGTCACCTCGCAGGCTGACGATGGTGTTCGCGTCCGTCCAGACGATATCGCGCACTGACGCGGATACCGTATCGGAATTGAGGCGCACTTCCTTCCCATCGCTTGTGTATACCCAGAGGCCACGCCCAGGGTTTCCCGGTTCACTCCAGGAAAAGGCGAAGTGCTTGCTGTTCGGGGCCCAAGCAGGCTGGGACGGGGTTGTTCCCGTCAGTTTTGGCGTCGCAAATAGGTCGTCAAGAGTAAGCTCACCTTCCTGTGCTGTGACTTTTGTGGGCATCGCCATCAGTAAGCCTATGACTAACCATGTTTGCAAAAAAGAGATCTGTTGCATGTGTTTGATTTAGTAACTATTTAGTAAAATAATCTTATACTGCTCAAATAGCGCTCTCGCCAGTGTAGA
>CAYGUY010000076.1:9726-17991 GCA_964353165.1 uncultured Maribacter sp. | reverse complement strand
TTCTTCTAAAATTATAATACATAACTCCAAAATGTACAGTAAAGCCAAAGCATGTAGCCAAGGCGGCACCAAGAATACCGTACTTAGGTATGAAAATAATATTTAAAATCACATTAACCACTGCAGATAATACGTTTCCAATCAAAATAATTGTTGTTTTTAGTTCTGAATAAAAATACAACTCATATAGCTTTGCAAGTGTTAACATAAAAAAAGCTAAGGCAATCCAAAATATTAAATGAAAACCTTCTTTGTAACTTTCTGACAATAAGAGGTAACCCAGAAAATCACTTAAAAAATAGAGCAGCACTAAAATGGGGACTCCGACCACAAAATAATAGAATCCGTATTTTTTGATTGTATCTTTTTTTTTCGCTTTTTTTATTGGACTATATACGGTGCTGGTTAGCAATACAATAAATATAGGGCTTAGTAGTAAAAAAGGTTTTGAACCTACCCCATAGCTTGCATTATAGACACCAACCTCTTCCAAGGGTAAAAAATATTCTATAGCATAACGGTCAAAATAATTATTTATCCAAGACCATATTGCCAAAAACATCAACGGTCCTCCAAAACTCAAATATTTCTTTAAGAACGTTCCGTAGGTAAAATCAATACTTTTTTTATAGATGGGATATTTTCTTAAGAAGAGGATTAATCCCAGTGTTCCTCCAAACAATTGCATGCCCCATAGCACATAAACATTTGACATAAAGTCAAAACTAAAATAAAAAAAAACGAAGATAAATAAGAGACTACCTAACGCCTTTAAAATATTATGTTTTGAAAAATCTTTAATCTGATTGTCAATATTAAAAAAATCGCTGATCAAACTATTAGATGTACTGAATATAATAAAGACCAAAAGCAGAATTAACAGTTTACCCCAGCTTATGTCGTAATAACAGTTTAGAAAAATTATAAGACATACATAAGCCAATAAAACTAAAACAAATAAGGTAAATAAATACGTTTTTGTCCCTATTCGCGGTAGCATTGTTTTATTAGCTGATTTGATAAATTGAATAAATGGGCTTATTAAGAAGGTAGAAAAAAAAGTATATGCTGCAAATTGAATCCCATAAGTTCCGAAGTCTTCAGGTGAAACATAAATTGCAATTAATTTTCCAGAAATAAGCGCAATTATTGCGCTAATTATTTGCGTTACTAAAACATAGTTTCGATTCTTATTATTAAAAAAAATAGTAATGGTCTTTATAAGCAAAAGCCGTGTCTTAACGTTATATTCCTAAAATTTAATGTCTCATCTGTTATACTGGACTATATTACCTGTATACCATTTATAGGTACCCTTAACTCCTTCTTCTAAGGAAATTGATGATTCCCAGCCCAAATCTTTAAGTTTGGACACATCCATCAACTTACGGGGGGTGCCATCAGGTTTATCACTATCCCAAATAATTTCTCCCCTATGCCCTGTAGTTTTTTGAATCAACAGGGCTAAGGCCTTTATGGTTAAATCAACTCCAGCACCCACATTGTACAAATGGCCTGGCAAATCATTTTCCAAGGCAAAAAGGACGGCCTTGGCCATATCATCTACATGTAAAAACTCGCGCAATGGGGTACCGCTTCCCCAAAGGATAACCGGAGCATGGTCATTATTCTTTGCTTCATGAAACTTTTGCATCATGGCCGGCATCACGTGAGAGCTCTCTAAATCGAAATTATCATTGGGGCCGTATAAATTGGTGGGCATCAAACTCACAAAATACCTTCCCTGCTGTTCCCGGAGCGCCTGGCATAATTTTACCCCGGATATCTTCGCAATGGCATACCCTTCATTGGTGGGTTCTAAAGGTCCTGTAAGCAAATAGTCTTCCTTTAAGGGTTGTGGTGCCAGTTTAGGATAAATACAGGAACTCCCCAAGAAAATAAATTTTTCCACAGCGTTCGTAACCGATGCTTGTATCAGGTTGTTCTGTATCTGCATGTTCTCCATCAGAAAACCATACTGGTCCTTTTGATTGGCCAGAATACCCCCTACCCGAGCCGCTGCATCTACCACTACGTCTGGCTGTTCTTTATTGAAGAAATAGGCAACAGCTTCTTGGTTCCGTAAATCAAGTTCAGCGCTTGTCTTTCCGATAAGATTGGTATACCCCAATCTTTCCAAGGCCCGCCAAACGGCAGATCCTACCATGCCTCGATGCCCGGCAATGTATATTTTGGTATCCTTATTCATAATAATTGAGAGTATCAAAACCACCATTTTTCAAATAACGATTCTTTTCCATCAATTTTAAATCGGATTCCATCATTTCCTTTATCAAGGAAGCGACATCACATTCGGCTTCCCACCCCAATTTTTGCTTTGCTTTTGTAGCATCTCCTACTAATAAATCTACTTCGGTGGGTCTAAAATAATTTGGATCTATACCCAGCACCTCTGTACCCAAAGGCAGTTGGTACTCTTCGTGATGGCATGCTAGCACATAGCCTCTTTCGTGCTTTCCACTACCCTTAAAATCTAAGACCATACCCACTTCAGCAAACGCCATGCGTACAAAATCACGAACCTTAGTGGTCTTTCCAGTAGCAATTACCCAATCTTCTGGCTGTTCTGCCTGTAATATCATCCACATCACTTTTATATAATCTTTTGCATGACCCCAATCGCGCTGGGCATCCAGATTTCCTAAATAGAGTTTATCCTGTAGTCCCAATGCAATACGAGAAACAGCTCTGGTAATCTTACGCGACACAAAGGTTTCCCCTCTTAAAGGCGACTCGTGGTTAAACAGTATCCCATTACATGCAAACATACCATAAGCTTCCCTATAGTTCACGGTTATCCAGTACGCATACATTTTGGCAACGCCGTAAGGACTTCTTGGATAAAAAGGCGTTTTTTCTGTCTGCGGGACCTCCTGTACTTTACCAAATAGCTCGGAGGTGGATGCTTGATAAATCTTCGTTTTCTTTTCTAGTCCCAACAAGCGAACAGCATCCAACAAGCGTAGGGTTCCAAGACCATCTGCATTACCGGTATACTCGGGTATTTCAAAAGACACGTGTACATGACTCATTGCGGCCAGGTTGTAAATTTCGTCTGGCTGAATTTCTTGAATTAAACGTATGAGGTTGGAACTATCCGTAATATCGCCATAGTGCAAAATAAACCTTCGCCCTTCTTCGTGGCGATCCTGGTATAAATGATCTATCCTTTCTGTGTTAAAGAGGGAGGACCTACGCTTTAACCCATGGACTATATACCCTTTTTCCAATAAAAATTCACTCAAATAAGCACCATCTTGTCCGGTAACCCCAGTAATAAATGCAACTTTAGCCATAGACTTCATTTTCTAATTAACCTGATTCATAGCGGGCTATACATCTGTTTTACCACTCATGTAATCTGTCTCATTATCCTTAAACCTATCTCAGGTAGGCAGGCATACATACTTTTGTTGTACTTTTTTTAATCTACTTGTAATATAGCAACTTCCAATTTTCTACAAACAGCATACGAAGTTGTAAATTAAAATATCGCAAAGCAATTACATCTTATTTTCAAAGTGCGTGCTATCGGACCCTTTGGTGAAAACTTTAAACATTGTCAACCGCTTTTCAAGAAAAGTTTCTTTACTAGCACTACGTACCGCTTCTTGCTGTGCTTTTGTTAGCTTAGCTAGCTCCTCATCATACCCTTTAGGTGCTTCTACATTCTTTGATTTTATACCCGTGTTATCCTTTTTACTGGCATCGTTCTGTACCAAATGACCTATGCGAGCCACCGCCCTTGTATTCCTTGTATAAAAAGGTGATAAATATAAAGACACCCCAACCACTACGCAAGCGACTAGCTGGAGGTGAATATTTAAATTTTGTAAGGCCAGCGCTACTATAATAACTGCTAAATTTAAAAGTACAATACTGGCACTGGACTTCTTATGGCTAAAACCAAGGTTCAAAAAACGATGGTGGATATGGTTTTTATCCGCACTAAAGGGGCTTCTGCCCGCCCGTATGCGTATGGTGAACACGCGTAAGGTATCCATCATGGGATAGGATAGAACGGCAATCGCCAATATAGGCGCATTGGCAATAGGAAAAACCAAAGTTTCAATGGTAGCACTTTTATTTAAAAAAGCAACCGTAAGGTAGGCTAAAAGAAAGCCGGTGAACAAGGAACCGGAGTCCCCCATAAACAATTTCTGTTTTTTAGAAAGATTGTGTTGTAAAAACCCAATAAGCGCCCCGATCAAAATAACAGCTGCCAAGGCCAAGTACTGCTGGCCGTTAACGAGAAAGAACACCCCGTATACCGAAGCGGAAAGAATGGCCAAGCCCCCGGCCAAACCGTCTATGCCATCAATAAGATTAAAAGCATTTATAACCAACAAGAAAACAAAAATGCTAAAGACCACAGAAACCCAATAGGGCAGTTCCCAAAATCCAAAAATACCCTCCATGCTTACAATTCGAATATCGGAAGCAAAGATTACCAAGGTGGCAACGACTAATTGGCCGCTAAACTTCTTTTTAGGAGACAGCTGCACCAAATCATCTTTAACACCTAAAAACAAAAGGAGCATAGTAGCTCCTATAAGTGCCAGTACATTAATTACATCTTGTGGAGGTAGGGGTGCAAAAACACCAATAAGTACCATGCCTATGGCAAAAGTGAGAAAAAGGCCTACTCCACCCAAAGTTGGCGTTTTGCCTTGGTGCATGCTCCGCTCGCCAGGCTCGTCCATTAAGTCCTTGGTATGGCTAAGGTAAACAATAACAGGATAGATACGTATTGAAATAATATACGCCGCTACAAGGGCTATAAAAGCCAAAATAAAAGGATTAGTAAAAATCTGTGTAATCGTGGTCATTGATTGGGGCTCATTTTCATAACATACTACACCAGGCGCCAAGCAAAGAAAAATACCCAAATCAATAAGCAATCAACCTAATGGGCAAATCACCTAAAGCGCTATACATCTCCGGGGGAAAGAGTTAAAGACAAACAATTACACGCAATTAAAATTTAAAAACCACTATGTAACCGCTCATTATTTTAGGTTCATTTTCTAGGTTATGGAACTCTTAGTGTCAGTCAACAAAACTACTATATCATTACATAGAAAAAGAATTATAGCACTGATTATTAGCGCATACAGGCAAAAAAATCGATGAACGGTAATCTCGCTATTAAATTCGTAGAAAACACTACTAAAAAGTAGCTTTTTCATTACTAACCTTACCGTTTTTTATGGAATCCAGCGTAGTGATGTATAGGCTACACGCGACGCTATACGTAACTATACTATTTGCGACAGAAGTAGTAGCTATGAAATAGTTAGCACATGGCGATTACCTTTATATTTGTATTTGTGGTTGAGTTTTAATGCTCCTACGGCGTACTGCTACTCACCTGTAATACCTTACCGTTGTAGAGTTCTTGCCCAGTTAACGAAAAGTTCATGATATAGGTAGCCATCTGCGTTGCCGTAACCGGCGCTTGGTACCCTGGAAAGGCTTCTTCCAGCATTTCGGTCTGTACGGCACCTAGGGCCAATACATTAAACGAGGGGCCGGTTTCCTTGAATTCTTCCGCCCAGAGCTCGGTCATGGCAATTACAGCGCCTTTACTTGAACTATAGGCCGATAAGCCCGGGAATTTAGCACTTCCCTGTACCCCGCCCATAGAGCTTACGGTCACCACATGGCCATTTTTATTCATAAACGGCAGTACCACTTTTGTAACCGCAGCAACACCAAAAACATTGACATCGTACACTGCCTTAAATTCTTGCATAGAGGTTTCCAAAAAAGGTTTGTTCACCAATTTTCCTGCGTTATTGATAAGGATATCCACATGGTTCCACTCGGTCTTCACATAGTGTTCCAATTTTTCTAAATCGCTTGTCTTTGCCAAGTCAAAAGGAAAACCCTGAATATTCGTATGGCCCAGCTCGGTAATCGGCGTCGCGTTCCTGGACAAGGCCAATACGCTATGACCGGCATACGCAAAGAGCTTTGCCATTTCAAACCCAATTCCCCTACTCGAACCTGTAATAATTACGTTTGCCATTACTTGTATGTTATTTCTTTTACGGGAGCGTTCGCTATGCCTTCCACGACCGGTATCATTTTATTGATTACGACCGCCATGTGTTCGTAATCCATTTCCTCATTTTCGTCTCCCACCTTATGGTAGTGATCAAAATTGGTGAAGTCAAAGCTGCTATAGGTCTGTGCGGGTACATTGAAAGAGGTATGGAAGGGATAATTATCCGATCTCATAAACAAATTGAATTCCTTTGCCTTGGGTAAAAAGCCGGCTATCTTCTCATTGGCATAGCCATTACTGATATCCGCCAAATTGGAAAGCTCATAGCCCGTTACATATAACAAATGGTCTTTTTCTACCATGGGAACCCCTACCATCTCAAAGTTGAGCATCACATATAGGTCCAAGTTATCCGATTTTAATTTTTCCGCTAGATGTTTAGACCCCAACAGCCCTTTTTCCTCGGCACTGAACAGCGCGAATATAATACTACGCTTATTGGTTTTTTCTTTCCCGAAGTATTTCGCAAGCTCCATTACCGTGGTCGTTCCTGAAGCATTATCATTGGCACCATTGGCAATAGCATCTCCATTTTCTGGAGCCAACATCCCAATATGATCATAATGCGCACCTAATACAACATACTCGTTTTTCAGTTTGGGGTCGGAACCTTCCAAAACGCCAACCACATTAAAAGCGGATTCATCAAAATTACCTAAGGTATCCCTGTAGGATTCAAAATACGGGACTATCCCGTTTGCTGTAAAACTAGCAGCTATAAAATCTGCTGCCTTTGCAATGCCCTCACTACCGGAATCCCGACCCTTTAAGGCATCGGAAGCTAGAAAATCCATCGTCTTGGCTACATCTTGGATAGAGGTATATTCAATGATGCTAGCCATGACATTCGTAGCTGCTATAGCTTCATCGGCCACATTTTTTTCTTTTGAAACAACACTTGCTTTTAGTCCATCAGGACCGGAAAAGGTTTCGGAGACTGCGGAGTTACCGCTCTTACCTGCGCCACAAGAAACCAGTAGCGCCAAAGAAAAAAGATAAAAAATAGATTTCATACAATTATGTTTAGAAGGTTAAAGATAGAAAAAAGAGACTGCTTGAACCGATTTAACTAAAGCGAATAGTATCACTTCGATTGGGTTCTCGATACAGAACCATTTGCAGGGTTTCACTCGAACTAACAAACTAGCTCAAAATAACCCTATTGTCACTTCGAGTGGTTTTCACGATCATTTCGAGAGTGAAAATTGTATCGAGAAGCTTATGAGTATCTAGGGTTCTCGATACAAAACCACTTGCAGGGTTTCACTCGAACTGACAGGATGGAATCTAAAACTCAATATCACTTCGAGTGAATTTGCGAGGCACGAGAAAATTAGTATGGAGAAGCTAACCGGGCATCAAAGGTTTTCGATACAGTTTCTTCTTTGCGTTACCCTCCAAGAATAAACCACTCGAACTGACAGGGTGGGAGCAAAAAAAAATGTCACTTCGAGTGAATTTGCGAGGTATGAGAAAATTAGTATCGAGAAGCTCATGGGTACCTAGGGTTCTCGATACAATTTCTTCTTTCCGTAACACTCCAAGAAAAAACCACTCGAACTGACAATTTATTCCTATTTTAAAAATGTGAAAATCTTCTACGTCTATATTTTAAAATGTTCAGATGGCACATACTATACGGGCATAACATCCGATTTAGAAAAACGTGTTGAATCGCATAAATCCGGAAAACACAAAGATAGTTACACTTCCTCTCGTAAACCCTTATCCCTGGCATTCTATTGTGAATTTACAGAACCACAAAAAGCCATTGAAACCGAAAAGCAAATAAAAAAATGGTCAAAAGCCAAAAAGCAAGCACTTATACTGGGAGAATATGAAAGCTTACCGAATCTTGCTAAAAAGAAATTTAATCGTTGACCTATTCCGATAAGCTCCTAAAGGTTCTCGATACAGTTTCTTCTTTCCATTGCATTACAATAAAAAACCACTCGAACTGACAAAGTAGTAATAAAAAAAACTAGTGTCACTTCGAGTGAATTTGCGAGGCACGAGAAAATTAGTACCTGCCTGCCGGCAGGCAGGTCGAGTAACTAACGGGTCACAACGGTTCTCGATACCCTCCACTTTTGGCAGGCACGCATAGTCTCTTTTCAGGACACCACTCGAACTGACAGGGTGGAAGAAAAAACAAATGTCACTTCGAGTGAATT
>CAYGUY010000076.1:0-9626 GCA_964353165.1 uncultured Maribacter sp. | reverse complement strand
GTCACTTCGAGTGAATTCCGAGGTACGAGGGATTTGTATCGAGAAGCTAACGGGCATTAAAGGTTCTCGATACAGTTTCTTTTTTCCATTGCATTACAATAAAAAACCACTCGAACTTACAGGGGTGGAAGCAAAAAAGCATCCCAGTGTTGGAATGCTTTTAAATATTCATCTATACGTTCGCCTACGCCAGCATCGTAACAGGGTTCTCTACAAAATACCTTAAGGTCTGCAGAAACGCTGCACCAGCTGCGCCATCGACTGTTCTGTGGTCACAGGCCAAGGTTAACTTCATGGTATTTCCTACTACGATTTCTCCATTTTTAACTACCGGTTTTTGAACAATAGCACCTACTGAGAGTATGGCTGAATTCGGTTGGTTAATAATCGATGTAAACTCTTGGATTCCGAACATGCCCAAATTTGATACCGTAAAGGTACTCCCTTCCATTTCTGAAGGTGTAATCTTTTTCGCGCGTGCCTTACCCGCCAACTCTTTTACCGAGGCCCCAATTTGGGCAAGTCCCAGTTGATCGGCAAACTTGACCACAGGAACAACCAAACCATCATCTACAGCAACAGCTACACCCATATGAATGTGCTTATTGTACCTTGTTGTAGCTCCGTTCCATGATGTATTTACCTGCGGATGTTTTTTCAGGGCCATAGCACATGCTTTTAACACCATATCATTGAACGATACTTTTGTATCTGGCAAGCTATTAATTTGTACCCGAGATGCCATGGCATTATCCATATCTACCTCAATGGTCAAATAGAAGTGTGGCGCAGAGAATTTAGAATTACCCAAAGCCTTGGCGATTGCCTTACGCATATTGGAGTTCTTCACCTCTTCCGAACCTTCTTCACCTACAGGTAGACTGATAGGCGCCTGTTCAAGAGCTTTAGCTTCTGAAACCGCTGACGTAACGGCGGCAGGAGCAGCCTCGGAAGGATTATAATTCTCTATATCTTTCTTTATTATTCTACCATTGTCTCCTGATCCGGAAACAGCAGCTAAATCAATTCCTTTATCTTCGGCAATTTTTCGTGCCAACGGAGATACGAAAATACGCTTACCGTCCGCTACAGGGGCTATACTTCCTTCTTTTACAGGGGCACTTTTTTCTTCCTCCTGAGATGCTACAGCAGGATGCTCCTTGGGGGCCGGTGCTCCGTTTGAAGGTTTGGCGTTCAATACAGCATCCACATCAGTGCCTTCTGGACCAATAACGGCCAATACGGCATCAACTGGAGAAGATTCCCCTTCTTGAATTCCAATATATAATAAGGTACCCGAATAAAACGATTCAAATTCCATCGTTGCCTTATCGGTCTCGATTTCGGCCAAAATATCACCTTCCTCCACCTTGTCCCCTACTTGTTTTAACCAAGTAGCAACAGTACCTTCTTCCATGGTGTCGCTTAAACGCGGCATTTTAATTACTTCTACGCCTTCTGGCACTTCACTAGCTTGCGCAGGTGAAGGAGCACTTTCTTGAACTTGTGTTTCGGTAGCAGGTTGTTTTTCCTCTTTAACCTCAGCAGCCGCACCACCGTTCAACAAAGAAGAAATATCTTCACCTTCCTCACCTATAATGGCCAATAAGGAATCTACCGGAGCCGTATCCCCTTCGGGTATACCGATATGTAGCAGTACGCCTTCGTTAAAAGACTCAAATTCCATCGTAGCCTTATCGGTTTCAATTTCGGCCAAAATATCTCCTTCTTCAACTTTGTCCCCTACTTTTTTTAACCATGCAGCAACGGTACCCTCTTCCATGGTATCACTTAAACGGGGCATATTTACAACTATCGCCATGTATTCTATAATTTATGTTGAACGAATGGAAAATCTTCTTGCTCGTAAACCATATCGTATAATTGATTAACAGGTGGGTAATCGGATTCTTCAGCGAATTTCTCACATTCAGAAACCAAATTTTTAACCTTTTTATCTATCGCCTTAATTTCTTCTTCAGATGCATATTTATTCTCTTTAATAACATCCAACACCTGCGTAATCGGGTCTATTTTCTTGTACTCGGCTACCTCATCCTTGGTTCTGTAATGCTGTGCATCGGACATAGAATGTCCTCTGTACCTATACGTCTTCATTTCAAGAAAGGTGGGTCCGCCACCAGATCTTGCCCGATCGATCGCTTTGCTCATTTCTTGCGCTACCGTAACAGGATTCATACCATCAACAGGTCCACAAGGCATTTCAAAGCCCAAACCTAGTTTCCATATCTCGGTAGAATAAGACGTTCTCTCAACCGATGTTCCCATGGCATAACCATTGTTCTCACAAATAAAAACAACCGGTAATTGCCAAAGCATAGCAAGATTAAAGGTTTCGTGCAAAGAACCTTGCCTAACCGCACCATCGCCCATATAACATAAGGTAACGGCATCGCTTCCGTTATACTTGTCCCCAAAAGCCATACCTGCCCCTAAAGGAATTTGACCACCAACGATACCATGACCACCGTGAAAACGATGTTCCTTTGAGAATATATGCATAGAACCACCCATTCCTTTGGATGTTCCCGTTACCTTGCCATAAAGCTCGGCCATAACTCTTTTGGGATCCACACCCATACCGATTGGCTGAACATGATTCCTGTAGGCAGTTATCATTCTATCTTTAGATAAATCCATTGCATGTAAAGCTCCTGCCAAAACAGCTTCCTGTCCGTTATAAAGGTGCAGAAAACCTCTTACTTTTTGTTGTATATAAACAGCAGCGAGTTTATCCTCGAACTTACGCCAGAAAAGCATATCCTCGTACCATTTCAAATACGTTTCTTTGGTGATTTTTTCCATTACTAATAAGAATTTATTACAAATTTACCGGACAAAAAAAGCGAGAGCAAATTCCTTCCGCAAAAAGAAATCAAAAATACACATATAAATCAATGCATAAAAAAAATAGAAGTAAAAGCGACAAGAAATTACATCTTGACACAAAAATGCCCATAAGTGTATATAAAATTAGGTCAAAAATGTATTATTAAAACCTAATGGCAACAAGTCTTCGATGGCATTGCAGACGACAACATTGCCTTTTTCGCCCATGAGCAAGATTCTAATTGGCTGCTTTTGTTTGAATTCATATTCAAAAATAGCTTGCCTACAGTTGCCGCAGGGTGCCGCTGGAACGCTTACCTGATAGTTGTCTGAAGTTGCCGTAATGGCGATGGTCTTAACAGTAACTCCAGGAAACTTAGCGCCGGCATGAAAAATTGCAACACGTTCCGCACATAGTCCGGAAGGATATGATGCATTTTCCTGATTACTGCCTATAACCGTTTCTTCATTCGCCATTTTAACAGCTGCACCTACCCTGAACTTTGAATACGGCGCATAAGCATTTTTTCGAGCAGCAATAGCCTCAATCATGAGTTCCTGATCTGTTGGAGGGAGCTCTTGCAGCGTATCATAAATGGTAATATTAAAACTTATTTCCTTTTGCTTTGCCATGAATCTTTTTTACACGTGTTATAATCAAAGATAGATTCTTTACTCAACTTTCTAAAGCATCTTTACGCCGTTTTCAAATCAAAAAAAATCCCGCCTAGAAGCGGGATTTCGTATTATATGTCAAAAACGAGGTTTAATCGTTATACAATTCTTCACCTAAATTAAATGTTAATCCAAAACGTAAAGTGTTCTCTAATGGATTTCTCACCTGAGACGTAGAGAATAAATACGATAAATCTATTTGTGCAGACTTGAACTTAAAACCAGCTCCCAAAGTAAAGAACTTACGTGCTCCTTTATTTTCGTTTTCGTTAAAGTAACCCGTTCGCACCATAAACGAATCTTGGTAGGTATACTCTGCTCCTATAGACCATGTAAATTCTTGTAACTCTTCTCCAAAGCCATCTGGGGCATCTCCGAAGGAACCTAAAATTCCGCTCAACCCACTTTCGTTTTGGTATATTTCATTGTCATCCGCATCTATATCACCATCATTATCAAAATCCTGAGGCGTAGGAACTAAAAGCTTGCTAAATTCTGTAGTAAGGCCAATAACATTATCCTGATCTAAAATAAAATCAAAACCTACACCTGCTCTTAGGTTACTTGGTAAAAAGTTTTCCTGACCACCTTCATCATATTGAATCTTGCCTCCAATATTAGAAAAGTTGAATCCACCTCTCCATCGTCCATCAAAACTATTGTAGGCTATTTCCCTTGAACGATAATATCCTGCTACATCTACAGCAAAAGAACTGGCCGCTTGCGAATCTTCAGTTCCGTTTTGTGGTAATCTTAGGTTGGAACGGATATACCTTCCCGCAACTGCCATAGAAAATGTTGGACTTAATTTAAGGGAGTAGGAACCATCTAGCGCCAATTCATTTGGCTTTGCCAAGGAACCTGGGTCACCAGCAAATTGTCTCAGTTCAATTTCACCCAGGGTAAAATAGCGTAAACTAAGGGCAAAGGCGCTTTGATCATCAATTTTATTGTAAAAACTGGCATTCAATAAAGAAATATCCGTGATAATACTTTCCAGATACGGCGTGTAACTTACACCAATACCCATCTTACGCTCTGCAAATGCGAATTTAGCTGGGTTCCATTGCTGGGAAAACGCATCCGTAGAGGTGGCCACGCCCATATCACCCATACCTGCCGACCTTGCATCTGCCGCTATGGTTAAAAATGGCACCGCAGTGGTTATAACCCGTTGGTCTTCTTGGGCCCAAATTGTGAAACCGGATAGCAGCAAACAAACAAATAATATTGAATTCTTTTTCATTTAAAAAATAATTAGTTCTAATAAAGGTAAAATTAACGCCTTGGCGCATCTTACTACAAATTAATCGACATATTACGGTAAAAACGGGCTTTTGAACAAAATCTTGTGTAACATCTTAAATTATTTTAGGCTAACTCTAGGATAAAGGGTTACAATTACTACAAATTAAGGAATAAAAACGACTAGCCTTCGTATACTATACGACCTTTAAACTCGTTATGACCTTGGACGGATGCCCTTTTTATGCATTTACTTTTGATTTACAGTTGTTGTAAAAATAATTTAAAGCGTATGAAATATTCTGATGAAAACACCGTTTTAATGAGCGAAAGTGGCGCAAAATATATTTAGAAGTTATAATCGCCAAAATTTTAGATTAAAAAGATTGAACTCAAGTCCTAGATTTATGAAAAACAAGTTTATCAAAGTTGTACTCTCATGCACTGTTATAGCTGGAGGTTTAACAGTCACAAGCTGTTCAAAATCCACCTCTTCCAAGAATGTTTCCAGGGCTACAGGTTGGAATATCAACGCTAAAGAAGGTGGATTCCAATATAATACCGATTTTAAGGAGCAAGAAACTGCGCCAGGTTTGGTATTCGTTGAAGGAGGCACGTTCACCAAAGGTAAAGTGCAAGATGATGTAATGCACGATTGGAACAACACCCCTACTTCACAACATGTACAGTCTTTTTACATGGATGAAACGGAAGTAACCAACGTGATGTACTTGGAATACCTGGATTATTTGAAAAGTGTGTACCCCCCTGAAAATCCAAAATATACCAATATCTATACAGGTGCTTTACCAGATACCTTGGTTTGGAGAAATAGGTTAGGGTTTAACGAAACCATGACGAACAACTATTTAAGACATCCTGCTTATGCAGAATATCCTGTAGTAGGTGTTAACTGGATCCAAGCAACACAATTTGCTGAATGGAGAACAGACAGGGTAAACGAAGTTATGTTGGAACGTGAAGGTTATTTGTCAAAGGAAGCCAAATACCAAGCTGCAAGTGGAGAAGTTGCAGGTACATTTAGTACAGAAGCCTATTTGAACCGACCTGAATCCGTATACAACGGACAAATAGATTCCCTACAAGGAAAAATGAAAAAAGATAGTGTCTCTACTTTTGCGAAAAGGAGCAGTGGTGTGATTATGCCAGAATACAGACTTCCTACGGAAACAGAGTGGGAATATGCAGCACAAGCACAAGCAGGTAATAGAGAATACAATAACTATAGAGGTCGAAAAAAATATCCATGGGACGGTGACTATACTAGAAATGGACAACGTGTAGGTAGAGGTGACCAACTGGCCAACTTTAAACAAGGAAAAGGAGATTACGGTGGTATAGCTGGATGGTCAGATGATGGTGCAGATATTACCGCAGAAGTAATGTCCTATAAGCCAAACGATTTAGGCCTTTATGATATGGCAGGAAACGTTGCAGAATGGGTTGCCGATGTATACCGACCAGTTGTAGACGACGAAGTAAGTGACTTTAACTACTACAGGGGAAATATTTACATGAAATCGGCCATTGGAGAAGATGGTAAAGTGAATATCCTTAGAGACTCTGTTGTCTTTGATACATTACCAAACGGAAAAGTAGTTGCAGTAAACCTTCCAGGCGAAATTAAAATGGTACCTGTAGATGACAATGAAACATACCTAAGAACAAATTTCTCTTCTAGTGACAATAGAGGTTATAGAGATGGGGATGCAGGTTCCTCTAGATTCTTTGATAGGTTTAGTGAAGACGAGGAGGAAGACCCCAATAAAAAAATGTATAACTCTCCTAAGCATTCCGTAGAAAGAGATTCGCTCGGAAATCTAATCAAAGGATACGATGAATCCAATACAAGAACGTCACTTATTAACGATGAAGTAAGAGTGTACAAAGGCGGATCATGGAGAGATAGAGCCTATTGGTTAGACCCAGCACAAAGAAGATATTTGCCACAATATATGGCCACCGACTATATAGGTTTTAGATGTGCAATGTCTAGGGTAGGATCTAAATCCAAGACTAAGAACAAAACAGTAAGAGGTAAGAAAGCAAAATAATTTCTTAAACTTTAGATAAGTAGAAAGCCCTTTTTTTAAAGGGCTTTTTTTATCTTCGAATTTATGAATATAGCCGAACTACATGATGTATTTCTAAAGTATCCTAACATAAGTACGGATACCAGAAAAATAAATAAAAACGATATTTTCTTCGCACTAAAAGGTGCTAATTTTAATGGTAACGAATACGCGCGTAAGGCTTTAGAAAAAGGCGCGGCCTATATAATCGTTGATGAAAAGGAATTCGTAATTAACGATAGAACTATCTTAGTAAACAGTGTCTTACACACACTTCAAACATTAGCCAACTTCCATAGACATTATTCCAGTGCTAAAGTCATTTCGTTAACCGGTAGTAACGGGAAGACCACCACTAAGGAACTAATACACGCCGTATTATCTCAGACCTACAGAACAACAGCGACAAAAGGAAATCTTAACAATCATATTGGTGTTCCATTAAGTCTCCTTTCTATTAAGGAGGATACCGAAATCGCTATTATAGAAATGGGGGCGAATCATCAAAAAGAAATCGAATTCCTAAGTAACCTTGCCGAACCAGATTTTGGGTATATCACCAATTTTGGAAAGGCCCACTTAGAAGGCTTTGGCGGCTTAGAAGGAGTGATAAAAGGGAAAAGCGAACTATATGACTACCTTACCTCTAATAACAAAGCAATCTTTATGAATGCAGATGACCCTATTCAAATAGAGAAATTAGGGCATTATGTGCACAAGTACGGTTATAGTACTACAGATTCTAAGTTTTACAACATTAAAATGTCGTCCGCTGATCCGTTTGTAGAAATTGAGGTAGAAAACACCAGTATCAAGACCCAATTGCTAGGGAGCTATAATTTTACCAATTGCTGTGCAGCCATCATTATGGGTAAATACTTCAATGTCCCCTTAAAGCAAATTAAAAAGGGTTTAGAAAATTACCTGCCGGATAACAACAGGTCACAAGTATTGGAAAAAAATGGATTCAAGGTTATTCTAGACGCCTATAATGCAAACCCTAGCAGTATGACGGTGGCCTTAGAAAATTTCTCAAAACTAAAAGCTTCATCTAAAGTATTATTTCTCGGGGACATGTTTGAACTCGGGGATACCGCTCATACAGAACATCAGGCAATTGCAGAACTCGCTAAACAACTTGGATTCATTAACACATATCTGATAGGAGAGAACTTCTATAAAGTCAATAGCGACTTTAAAAAGTTTAAAAGCTTTGATGCGATGACTACATTTTTAACGAAACACAACTTACCTACTGGAGCAACCCTTTTTATAAAAGGTTCTAGAGGAATGGCCTTGGAACGTATTTTAGAACACGTATAACTAAGTATCTAAAATCGTTATTCCATGGATAAAAAACATACTCGTTGTGGGATATACTGGATTCGAACCGGTGACCTCTGCCCTGTCAAGGCAGCGCTCTAAACCAACTGAGCTAATATCCCTTTATTAAAAATCGAAGATAAGTCAAAAGAATAAATTCAGCTAAACAATATAGTTGCTTTAACTAAAAAAGCTTCCATTGATGGAAGCCTTTTTACCTGTTGGGCCCAATGGATTAGAACCAATGACCCCCTACTTGTAAAGCTGTTAATTTTAACCTACATATATTTATTATATCTTGATTTTCAATATTTTATGAATTATTAATTTGTAACTGGTTTCAGTTAATATACGTTTTATAAGCAATTTGTTGTACAGATTTGGTCCAGACCCATGGCAACGGTAAAAACAGTTTTGAGAAAAATCAAATTAGCTAACGGTAGTTATCCAATAGCCTTAAGAGTTTCTAAAAACAGAACGTCCAAGTATTTCCAAACAATATTCAGAGCTTTTCCAAATGAGTGGAATACAACAACAGGTAGTTTTACCAGTAAAAATTCCAATAGAATGAAAAATAATAGACTGTGATTGAAATTCGAGGATAGCGCTTTAATAATATTAAGCGAATTGGAAATAAAAAAAAGGGTATAAGCTTCAAGACTTTGAAGACCGCTTTCGAATCGTATCAAATCCTCTACAACAGAAGGTATTGTATCTGTGAAATAAGATAATAGAAGAAATGATAATCGCTTGCATTGTAAGCCTCCCTGAAAACGGACTCAGGGTAGCGTTGCCGTGTACGGCTTATCGTAGAATGCCATGACAGCTCCTATTCGATATCTTAGCCAATGAGGAACAGGATGTCCAAACGCATGGAACAATGGTCTATAAGCTTAAGGTCGCTGATGATATTCTCCAAGTAGCCTACCAGACAAAGCTTGAAGAATACCACAGAGTCGATGCTCTTCTGGCCTTTCTCTACATAATACGGACGGGTAAGCATGTACAGGAAACGCAAATCCAAAACGCCTTTTCAACGACAATAGAAATTGTTTTTTTGGATTCGTTCACTCAGTTGGAAACTGGTGAACAGCTTCTCCTGATATTCCTTTTTTCCCTGCATACCTAAAGTTAGAATCCATACCCCGATTCGCAATGATGATAATCCGGTTTTTTTATAACTTGTACAACAGGCACACTGGCCATACATAAAGCGGGCAAAAGTGCTTATTTAGATCGCTTTTTTATTTAATTAAGTATATTGCCTGTTAAAAAGTGAGTGTTTTTAAACTGCTTCTTTTTATATATAGAGCCTTTATACGCCAGGAAAGAGGTGATGAGAAAACCAAAAAAAACCCGACCTAGAAGACCTTCAGATAGTACACTCTACACTGGCGAGAGCGCTATTTGAGCAGTATAAGATTATTTTACTAAATAGTT
>CAYGUY010000075.1:2286-18006 GCA_964353165.1 uncultured Maribacter sp. | reverse complement strand
TTGGGGTACGACGATTTAGCAAACCGTTCCTTTCGGCCACTCAGGCACCTCTCCTTTTATTTATATGAACATCACTCTAAAGCGGTTGCAAATGTACATTTTTACAATACTATAAAGCAACTATTTTAAAATATTTTTCGCTAATTTTTTTCTAAAAAATTAACCGTACTCCCTTAGAACTGAATAGAGTTGATAATCAATACGGTACGAATTAAAAAAATGTATCCATTGAGTTTAGAAAAAGTTTAACCGAACAAAAGCAAATAATTTTACTAGATTTTAAAAGAAACCCTAAAAACCAATTCCGCAAAATATCTTATTCAGGATACTCTACCCTTAAATGATAAATATTGGTCAATTTAAGCTTAAATATTTTTTTTATGGTCTCTATTTCTTTGAACGTAATGTCTGCATTTATGAATTGATCAGATTTCATTTGACCCGCAATAATTTTCTCCACAAATTCATCGATTATCACGAAAGTTGGATTCTTTAAACTTTTGGAAGCAGCTTCTATGGAGTCTGACATCATAAGTATGGCGGTTTCCTTAGAAAAAGGTAACGGACCTGCATACCTAAAATCATTGTCATTTACTTCACCTTCCAAATCTAGTTGTCTTTTATAAAAGTAATACACCAACGAGGTGCCATGGTGAGACCTTATAAAGTCTACAACCCGATCCGGTATATTGTTCTTTCTTGCGAGCTCTATACCTTTTATAACGTGGTCTAAAATAATCCGTGCACTTTCTTTCGGACTTATTTCATCATGCGGATTTACATTGGTTATCTGATTTTCCGTGAAATAGGTTGGATTCTCCATTTTACCAATATCATGGTAGAGTGCCCCTACCCTAACCAGCATAGCGTTTGCTCCAATTCCATTGGCAGCGGCCTCTGCTAAATTCGCAACCTGTAAAGAATGATTGAATGTTCCAGGAGCTTTATTGGAAAGCTCTTTCAATAATTTTGAATTGGTATCGGATAATTCAAGCAAGGAAACATCCGAAACTAAACCAAAAATCTTTTCATAAATATAGATGAGTGGCTGTACAAAAAGGGTAATCATTCCGTTTAGCAAAAATAGACCAAGGGTAAACCACTCGATATTCTTGAGGTTACCCTCGTGAATGGTATGGAACGCTAAGTAAGCCACCATATAAATTAATGTGATTTGACCAACCGAAACAAATAAGTTAGCCCTCTTGTATAGTTCCGAAACAGTAAGGATGGTTACAATGCCGGTAATAATCTGTAGAAAAATATATTCAAAACTATTTGGCACAACGAACCCGAGAATGAGCACTGTTAATACGTGTACAAAAAGCCCCAAACGAGCATCAAAAAAAGTTTTGAGAATTAAAGGAAGAATACATAACGGAACTACAAACACTAAGGTTTCATTGTATTTAATTACCAAAGTAGTAACAAAAACCAGTAATAGAATATTGAAAAATATAAAGGTTACCTTGGTGTTGTTTTCATATACTTCCTTTCTGTACTTTTTTAGAAATAGAAACAACATTAGAAGCACTAAGGCAACCAAAACCGTGTAGCCTACAAGAATATAATATGAGTTAGAATCGGTCCAAAGATCAGACTCATATTCCGATTTAAGCGACTCCAATATCTTTAAATCATCTGCTTCTACTACTTCGCCTTTTGCTATAATTAACTTTCCTTCGTCGACAGTTCCCCTCGTATAGGAAATTTTTGAAAGTGCATCCTCTAATGCTTTCCTAGTAAGTTCTTTATCAAGGGTAACATTTGGTGTGACCAAGTCAAAAAATAAAGCCTTAAAATCCTTAGAAAAGGACGACAATCCAAGTTCTGAAAGCACCTTATCTATAGTTTCATCCACCTCACCAATCCTATAAAAGTCGGAGCCTGATACTTTTCTCGCTTCGTTATTCACAACAAGAAAAATAGAAGTTCCATTTGGGGCGGTTTCCGGTGGTGCAAGAATACCGTTTTTATAAATAACATCAAGGATACCTATAGCTGCAGAGCGAAGTGCTGTTTTCTGGTTATTCCGTAAAGCACTATCTTGCCATTGCGAATTAAGCTTTGCATCGACTGCGGTATAAACATTCTGTACTACTTGCCCATCATACCTAAAGTAGGTTGATTGATTATCTATAATTTGTTGATTTTCCTGTGCTAGTTCTTTCTCTGTTTTTTGGATGGAAAAGTCGAACGGTGAGTATAGATTTTCAAATTGCCAAGGCTTCCCCTTTTGAAACTCGTACTTAAACTTTCCTCCTTTCGGAAAGAAAAAAACAATAAAACCTACGGATACCATATACAAGAAGAACTTGTATATATAAGATTGCTTTTTATATAGATTATCCAAAAGGTCTATGTTTTATTTATATTGTTCAAAAATAGAAAATATTAAACTTATACAGAGGAATCATTGGCATTACCCTATGGTTGAACAAGAATTTACTAATTTCGCCATATCTAAAAGTTTTTAAAAATGAACGAGGTTGTTATTGTGTCAGCAGTGCGCACACCAATTGGTAGTTTTATGGGTTCTTTATCTACAGTTTCTGCCCCAAGATTAGGGGCTGCAGCAATTAGCGGCGCTTTAGAAAAAATAGGATTAGACCCCAAATTGGTAGAAGAGGTGCTGATGGGGAATGTGGTTCAAGCCGGAACCGGGCAGGCACCCGCAAGACAAGCTGCACTTTTTGCAGGAATACCAGATACTGTTCCATGTACAACAGTGAATAAAGTATGTGCTTCTGGAATGAAAACAGTTATGCAAGCGGCGCAGGCGATTGCGCTGGGAGATGCTTCAATTATCGTTGCTGGCGGAATGGAAAATATGAGCATGATTCCACATTACGTTCAGATGCGAAATGGAAATAAGTTTGGACCGGTAACTATGGTTGATGGAATGCAAAAAGACGGACTTGTAGATGTCTACAACGAACAAGCTATGGGAGTTTGCGCCGATGCCTGTGCTGAGAAATATGAATTTTCTAGAGAAGACCAAGATAACTATGCGATACAATCTTATCAGAGATCTGCGGCAGCTTGGGAGAAAGGTTATTTTAAGAATGAAGTTGTTCCGGTTATGGTGCCGCAAAGAAGAGGAGAACCGGTCTTCGTGTCTGAGGATGAAGAATACAAAAACGTAGTTTTAGAAAAAATTCCAAAATTGAGAGCGGCATTTACAAAAGAAGGCACGGTAACGGCAGCAAATGCCTCAACGATAAACGATGGTGCAGCAGCTCTTGTTCTTATGAGCCTGGACAAAGCCAAAGAGCTCAATATTAAACCTTTGGCTAAAATAACTGGTTATGCGGATGCTGCTCAAGAACCTGAATGGTTTACTACGGCCCCAGCAAAAGCCCTTCCTAAAGCACTTAACAAGGCAGGAAAATCCTTAGAACAAGTAGAATTTTTAGAGTTTAACGAGGCTTTTTCTGTTGTTGGCCTAGCGAATATTAAACTGCTTGGATTAAACGATAAAAATGTAAACATAAACGGTGGAGCTGTTTCTTTAGGGCATCCTTTGGGGTGTTCCGGAGCCAGAATTATTGTTACACTATTAAATGTGCTAGAACAAAAAAATGCGACAATAGGAGCAGCTGCAATTTGTAATGGCGGTGGGGGAGCATCAGCTATCGTAATAGAAAGACTATAATTACCGCAATAATCCATGCAATACGGCATTTGTTCTTTAAGTATAGTACCTGTTAGGACCACCACGGAAGAGGCAAGTGAAATGTTTACCCAATTACTTTATGGAGAGCATTTTAAAGTGCTAGAGTCTAGGAAACATTGGTCAAAAATAAGGGCGTCCTTTGATAAAAGCGAAGGATGGATTCTTAATAGACAACTAGATTTTATTACAAAAGAAGAGTACACCGCTATTGAAAACGGCCAAAAGCATTGCGCAGCAGACTTGATTTCTTATCTAGAAAAGGAAAATTCAATGTTGACACCTATACTTTTAGGATCTTCGATCAACAGAACTGAAGATCAAACAACATTTGAAGGAAATCTAATAAGTGACCAACAGGATAAGCACCACTTGATTAGAACCGCCTTACTCTACCTAAACGCTCCGGAACTTTGGGGAGGAAAAACTCCATTTGGGATTGATGCACCGGGCTTTACACAAATGGTGTATAAAATAAACGGACATAATCTCTTAAGAAGTGCGGCAGAACAGTCTTCACAAGGCACCCCTTTAAGTTTTGTAGAAGAGAGCGAACCTGGAGATTTGGCCTTTTTTGATAATGCCAGCGGTGATATAGACCATGTAGGAATTATTATGGAGAATAATTACATTATTCATGTAAACGGAATTGTCCGAATAGATAGATTGGACCATACCGGCATTTTTAACAATAACCTAAAGCGCTATACACACAAGCTTAGGGTCATAAAAAAAATGATATAAAAAAAGGCTTCCAATAGAAGCCTTTTTTATAATATATTTTTAAAACTATTACTCCCCTAACAGTTTTTTTACTCTCATATAATTTTCATTGTCGCTCATAGCACCGTAAATATTTTTCAATTGGCTTAAAATACCCTGGTTATCTGGATTAGTTTTTAATGCATCCTCTAAAATCTGAGCACCGGTCCGGAATAAATCGTCCTTCTGCTTTTTTAGTTCTTCGTATCTAGCAATATCCGCGCGAGAATTTCCTAAAGAATTCATCTCTTCTATTAGATTGTTCCCCTCATTAACGTATGTTGTAGAAAGGTTTAAAAAAGCGTTCGTATACCCAGGGTTTATTTCAAGTGCTTTTTTATAATTATCACGTGCCTCTTGAACGTTGCCTTCTTCGGAACTAATTACCCCAACGTTATAGTATAAATCCGCATTATCAGGAGCAATCGCAATAGCCTCCGCCATAAGGGATTTAAACTTTGCTTTATCCCCTTGCTTGAAGTACAGGTTCGCCTCGTTCAAAATAAGATTTACATCTTCAGGGTCACTTGCTCTTGCATCTCGGTATGCTTCTAAAGCCTTATCGTCCTGCCCCAGTTGAGAATAAATTAAAGCAATGTTTTTAACGATTTCTCCTTTCTTCGAAGGCACCTTATCATCAACTGGATCGGTATATGTACCAGACTTAACCATAAGGTCCCGTTGAGACTTTTGCATTTCTTCCATTTCACCGGTTTCCACATTTTTAGCTTTGTACACTACATCGCTTCCATCATATCCTACTTCCTGTAATTCGATGTAGTACTTTAATGCGTCTTCATATAAACCACCATTTACGGCACTACTGGCCGCATAGTATAAATAAACGGTATCCAAAGGGCTAATTTTATAGCTCATATACAATTTATCGGCGGCTGGCTTAAAATTCTTGTTTTGGTTATCGCTTACAGCGCCATTTACCAAATCCGCTGTAATTCCTGCAATATATTTGTTTGTGTCACCTGTATATTTCATCTTTCCGGTGGCAGCCTCTATCTCTAAAACTTTTTTAAACGAATCTACAGCATCAGAAAACGCACTATCGTCTCCCTTTTTGGCCAAATCCTGATACACCTGACCTTTTATAAAATGGTATTGTGCCTGTGTCTTTTCATCCGCTCCGGCAATTAATCCTTCGGCAGACTCCAAAGCAGTTTTTGCAGATGCCATATCACCTCCTTTTAAAGCTTTTTCCGCAGCCTTTATTTCGTTTTTCTGGGCAATTCCAGCTATCGCAAAGGAGAAAGCCGCTACTATTAAAATCTTACGTTTCATTCTTATTGTATTAATTATTAGTGTTTAAAATTTATGATTCGGTACCATCGGTATCTTGATTATCAATTGCCGTGCCATCTTCTTCCGGCTTTACTTCCATATCGTTTATAGCGGCCTCATCAATCTCATCATCATCCTTCATTACTTTTGCGACTGCTGCAATAGAATCATTCCCTTTTATGTTAATTAGTTTTACCCCTTGGGTGGCTCTACCCATAACTCGAAGGTCTTCTACACTCATTCTAATAGCAATTCCTGATTTGTTAATAATCATCAAATCATCCGTATCCGTTACGTTCTTTATAGCTACTAAATTTCCTGTTTTTTCTGTTATGCTAATGGTCTTAACACCTTTGCCCCCTCGATTTGTAATTCGGTAATCATCTATACTGGAGCGCTTACCGTAGCCATTCTCGGATACTACCAAAAGTTCATCTTCAAAATTATGAACAGAAACCATCCCTATGACCTCGTCTTTATCGTTTGCCAATGTTATTCCGCGAACACCAGAAGCATTCCTTCCCATTGGTCTAGTCTTACTTTCTTCAAAACGAATCGCTTTTCCAGATTTTAAACCAAGAAAAATCTGACTTGTTCCAGTAGTTAATTTTGCTTCAAGTAATTCATCGTCGTCCTTAATTGTTATGGCGTTGATTCCATTTTGTCTAGGTCTGGAATACTGTTCTAACGAGGTTTTCTTTACGGTTCCTTTTTTAGTTGCCATAATGACAAAATGACTATTAACATACTCCTCATCTTTTAGATCTTGAGTACATATGAAAGCCTTAACCATATCGTCCTGTTCAATATTGATTAGATTTTGTATCGCCCTACCTTTTGATGTCCTGCTTCCCTCAGGTATTTCAAAGACACGCATCCAAAAACATTTTCCTTTTTGAGTAAAGAAAAGCATGTATTGATGGTTGGTTCCAACGAACAAATGCTCCAAGAAATCCTCGTTACGGGTAGAAGATGCTTTCTGGCCAACTCCTCCTCTATTTTGTGTTTTGTATTCGGTTAAGGGCGTACGTTTTATGTATCCTGCACGAGAAATCGTAATAACTACCTGCTCGTTGGGTATCATATCCTCCATACTTAGGTCCCCTCCGGCAAAATTTATCACCGATCGTCGCTCATCACCGTACTTTTCTTTTACCTCTAGCAGTTCATCTTTTATAATCTGCATTCTACGATCTTTATTTTCAAGGATATCCTTTAAATCGGCAATGGTCTCAATAATCTCATCATATTCCGTTCTGAGCTTATCCTGCTCTAGTCCGGTCAATTGACGTAATCGCATTTCTACAATAGCCTTCGCTTGAATTTCCGTAAGCTTAAACCGCTCCATTAAATTCTCCCTGGCCTCATCTGCATTTGAAGAAGCCCTTATAATAGCGATAACCTCATCTATATTATCTGAAGCGATTATTAAACCTTCCAGTATATGAGCCCTATCTTCTGCTTTCTTAAGTTCAAATTTTGTTCGTCTTACAACCACTTCGTGTCTATGCTCCACAAAGTAATGAATCATCTCCTTAACGTTAAGCAACCGAGGCCTGCCGTTTACCAATGCAATATTATTTACGCTAAACGAGGTTTGCAAGGACGTGTATTTGTAAAGGGTGTTTAGAACAATATTTGGTATTGCGTCCCTTTTAAGAATATAGACGATTCGCATGCCGTTACGGTCAGATTCGTCCCTAATTGTTGATATCCCCTCAATTTTCTTATCGTTTACAAGATCTGCCGTTTTCTTTATCATATCGGCCTTGTTCACTTGATATGGGATTTCATCAACAATAATACATTCCCTTCCCTGAACCTCTTCAAAAGAGGCTTTAGCACGCATCATTACCCTTCCGCGGCCTGTATGAAACGCTTCTTTTACACCATCATACCCATATATAATTCCTCCTGTTGGAAAATCCGGGGCTTTTATATGAGTTATAAGTTCATCGATTTCTATATCGTTATTATCTATATAGGCGACAGTTCCGTCAACTACTTCAGAAAGGTTGTGGGGAGGCATGTTCGTTGCCATACCAACTGCGATACCGGAAGCACCGTTTACAAGTAAGTTTGGAATTCTTGCGGGCAATACGGTCGGTTCCTTTAAAGAATCGTCAAAATTCAATTGATGATCTACCGTATCCTTATCTATATCCGCCAACATGTCATCAGCGATCTTTCGCATACGGGCCTCCGTATAACGCATGGCCGCTGGACTATCACCATCAATAGATCCAAAGTTTCCTTGCCCATCTATCAACATATATCTTAAACTCCACTCCTGAGCCATTCTTACCATGGCATCGTAAACAGAGGTATCTCCGTGAGGGTGATACTTACCCAAAACCTCTCCAACAATACGAGCAGATTTTTTATGGGCACTGTTACTTCTTACGCCCAAATCATGCATTCCATACAGTACTCGCCTGTGTACGGGTTTTAAGCCGTCCCTGACATCTGGTAAGGCGCGTGACACGATGACCGACATTGAATAATCAATGTAGGCAGATTTCATTTCATCTTCAATGTTAATAGGAATCAATTTTTCTCCGTCCGCCATTTGAAATTCTTGTTGTGTTTAATTAGTAAAAAAGCATGGCAATATACGCAAAATCAAGCCTTTCAAAGAACATGCGTAAGATTTTATTCAATAATTTATCAACACTTAAAAAGGATAACATATTGCCGCTCACTGTAGTCGATTTCACTTAAAAAGCTTACTTTTTCGGCATTTACAAGAACTTTAACGATTATAGGAACAGTATTTGCTCAGGATTGCGTGAGATTTATTAATTTTATAGCTGATAATATATTTTATGGATGATAATTTTTCACCTAGGGTAAAGGACGTAATTGCCTACAGCAAAGAGGAAGCGTTACGACTTGGCCATGATTTCATTGGAACCGAGCATCTTATGCTAGGTCTTCTTCGTGACGGTAACGGAAAGGCTATTAGCATTCTAGATGCCTTGGATGTAGATTTGGACCATTTACGACGAAAGGTAGAGATACTTAGTCCTTCTAACCCAAATGCCAGTGGAGTACAAAAAGACAAAAAGAACTTACACCTTACAAGACAGGCCGAACGTGCGCTTAAAACTACGTTTTTGGAAGCGAAGCTTTTTCAAAGCTCTTCGATCAATACGGCACACCTTCTTCTCTGCATCTTACGAAACGAGAACGATCCTACCACAAAACTGTTGCACAAACTGCAGGTAGATTATGACGGGGTAAAAGAACAATTCAAATTTATGCTTACGAGTGATGACGATATAATAGAAGGTCCTACATCAGAATCTTTTTCCAGTGACTCGGGAGACCCTCAAGAAGGTAAGGAAAATACCTTTGGAAATAATTCTGGACAAAAAGGCGCAAAAAAATCAAAAACACCTGTTTTAGATAATTTTGGTCGCGACCTCACCCAAATGGCCGAGGAAAATAAATTGGACCCTGTAGTTGGCAGAGAAAAAGAAATAGAAAGGGTTTCTCAGATTTTAAGTAGAAGAAAAAAGAACAACCCACTTCTCATTGGAGAGCCTGGAGTAGGTAAAAGTGCTATAGCGGAAGGACTGGCACTTCGCATTATAAACAAAAAGGTATCACGCATACTTTACAACAAAAGAGTTGTAACATTGGATTTGGCCTCTTTGGTAGCAGGTACGAAGTACCGAGGTCAGTTCGAAGAGCGCATGAAAGCCGTAATGAACGAACTGGAAAAGAATGACGACGTTATTCTTTTTATCGACGAAATACACACCATCGTAGGAGCTGGAGGAGCAACAGGTAGTCTTGATGCCTCGAACATGTTCAAACCCGCATTGGCTCGTGGAGAGATACAATGTATTGGAGCCACCACCTTAGATGAATACAGACAGTATATTGAGAAAGATGGTGCCCTGGAACGACGTTTTCAAAAAGTGATCGTTGAACCAACTACGGTTGATGAGACGATAGAAATACTACATAACATAAAAGGCAAGTACGAGGAACATCATAATGTAAGTTACACGGATGCGGCTATAGAAGCTTGCGTAAAACTGACGAGCCGATATATGACGGACAGGTTTCTTCCAGACAAGGCTATCGATGCTTTGGACGAAGCAGGTTCAAGGGTACATATCGTTAATATGGATGTGCCAAAACAAATACTGGAATTAGAAAAGAAACTGGATGACGTTCGTGAGCTTAAAAATTCGGTAGTTAAAAAGCAGAAATATGAAGAGGCGGCCAAATTAAGGGATGACGAGAAAAGTCTTGAAAAAGAACTGGCCATTGCCCAAGAACGCTGGGAAGATGATAGTAAGCTAAACAAAGAAACGGTATCCGAGGACAATGTGGCAGATGTAGTTTCAATGATGAGCGGTATACCGGTCAACAGAATTGCACAGACCGAAAGTAATAAACTCGCTGAGCTCCCAAGCTTAATCAAAGCCAATGTAATAGGGCAGGATGAAGCTGTGGCTAAGGTTTCCAAGGCCATACAAAGAAATAGAGCGGGACTAAAAGACCCCAACAAACCTATTGGCTCCTTTATATTCTTAGGACAAACCGGAGTTGGAAAGACCCAATTGGCCAAAGTAATGGCCAAAGAGCTTTTTGACTCGGAAGATGCGCTCATACGCATAGACATGAGCGAGTACATGGAAAAATTTGCTATTTCCAGATTAGTTGGGGCACCACCGGGATATGTTGGATACGAGGAAGGTGGCCAGCTAACCGAGAAGGTGCGCAGAAAACCTTATTCAGTCATACTTTTGGATGAGGTTGAGAAAGCACATCCTGATGTCTTTAACATGCTCTTACAGGTACTGGACGATGGCTACCTTACCGATAGTTTAGGAAGAAAAATTGATTTTAGGAATACCATTATCATCATGACCTCCAATATTGGAGCTAGACAGTTAAAAGATTTTGGACAAGGCGTAGGCTTTGGCACTTCGGCGAAGAAGGACCAAGAAAGCTCTTACCAAAAAGGAGTGATAGAAAACGCGTTGAAAAAGGCATTCGCTCCAGAGTTCTTAAACAGAATAGATGACGTAATTGTTTTTAATGCATTAGAAAGAGAGCATATTCATCAAATCATAGATATTGAACTAGCCAAACTCTTTAACAGAGTCAAGGACATAGGATATAATTTAAACCTTACTGATGAAGCAAAAGATTACATTTCAGATAAAGGTTTTGACAAACAATATGGGGCTAGACCACTAAAAAGAGCTATACAGAAGTATATTGAGGACGCACTCGCTGAAGAGATCGTAAACTCGAAACTCGAAGAAGGGGATAGTATTTTTATGGATTTAGACAAAGAAACCGATGAATTAACCATAGAAATTAAAAAAGCAGAGAAATCTTCGAAGACAGAATAGTATATCCGTTATTAAAATAATTGTAAAAAAGAGCCCACAAAAGGCTCTTTTTTTATTAGGCTAAATGTGTAGGACAGGTAAGAATTAAAACACAAGGTTTTCTAGCTATACGTAGTACGAACGATATTTGCGTCTTTAATCTAATATTTTATTTTCACCAATCGTATACATCTACATTCGCATCAGACACTGTAATACAAGAAAAATGAGCGTTGGATCAACCAAAAAAAAAGTAATCGTTAGAGAATACCAGTTGGAAATTGGAAAAGTGCAGGTTTATGAGAACTATATGGTTTCTATCTTCGATGAAGGAGCAACACTAACATTGGAACGCGCTTATCAAATTATCGGTATATCAGAAATACATTTTAGGAATAAAAACTTTGGGTTTATAAGTTTACGAAAAAACTCCTATGCCGTTGACCCTACGATTTACAACTACCTTAAAGAATTAGAAAATTTAAAGGCTTTTGCCATTGTCTCTGTCAAGGAAATAGATATGCATAATTTTAAGATCGAAAAGCTGTTCTACAAAAAGCCAATGAAGTTCTTTATCGAATACGACAACGCGCTTGGGTGGATAAAAAGTAGACTTAAAGGTAAATAAGCCCGATTCTACTAGTCAAATCATACAGCCGAAAACTTCTTTTATAGTTATTCAAGAGTGTTTTCTTGAGTTTGAAGTGACGTTTCCGGAACGGCAAATAGGTCTAAATAAGCAGCTCCTAATCCATTTACTATATCGGAAGCGATCAGCGATTGATATCCTGTAGATTCAATTAATAAGTCCGCCGATTTCCCGTGCAGATATACTCCAAAAATAGCTGCAGATAAAGGTTCATACCCTTGGGCGATTAATCCAGTGACTATTCCCGAAAGCACATCTCCCGAACCGGCAGTTGCCATACCCGGGTTTCCGGTGGTATTTACAAATCCCTTATCGTGATATACGGTTATCGTGTGCGCCCCTTTGATAATCACTATACAATCAAATTCTTTAGAAAACGCTTTTACTTTTTTCAGCTTATCAAAATCATCTTTCCATGTACCGAGGAGTCTTTCTAATTCCTTAGGATGCGGGGTAAGTACCGTTTGTTTAGGCAACAAGCCAAATAGGTTTTTGTTGGCGGCTAAAATATTCAGGCCATCAGCATCAATTAACAACGGGACATCATTAGATTTTAAAAAGTCTGAAACACCTTTTATAGTTTCCTCTTCCGTACCCATACCCATACCAATTCCTATTACCGTGGGTTTTATGCTGAAATCTATTTTAGAAATACTCATATCTCCTTCGGTTACTACCATTGCCTCTGGCAGTGAGGTTTGCAAAATATCATAACCACATGCAGGCAAATAAGTAGTTACCAAGCCACTACCTATTTTTAAGGCAGCACTACTTGCAAGTTTAACTGCTCCAATTTTACCATAACTTCCTCCTATCAATAGGGAATGACCGTGATTACCCTTGTGTGAAAACTTAGTTCTGGGAATATACATTGGTAGCACCTCATGTTTTCCAATTAGTTTAAATGCAGTTTCCTCCGTCGCTAAAAATTCGCTATCCAATCCAATGTCTAAAACCTCCCATTGTTCTATATAGATACCTGTTTCAGGAAGAAAAAAGACCAGTTTTGGGGTTTGAAAACTCAAAACAAAATTTGACTTTATTATAGCATCCTTTTGTTCGGGAACCCTATCCGTATAGAGTCCGGATGGAATATCAAGAGAAAGTATAAAGGCTTTTGAAGCGTGAAGGTAATCTATAAGTTTCCCTACCCATGCGGCTGGGGGCCTATTTAATCCAATACCAAAAATAGCATCTACAATGATGTCGTCCACACCAATCTCCGGATACGCTCCATCGGATGCAATAAAGTTTGGCCAAATTTTTCTATCCTTGAGTCGATCCAAATTGATTAAAAAATCCTTAGATCGCTTTTCACTATAATTAACTACATGAACAGCAATGTTGTAACCATGTTCTTTTAGGTGCCTTGCCAAGGCGATGCCATCACCACCGTTATTTCCAATACCACAGAACAGTTGAATCTTAACAGGGGCACCCTGCATACGTAAGTGCATCCAGTTAAAAATTTGAACGGCAGACCTTTCCATCAACTCATCGCTCGTAATCTCTTGTTTTGCTATTGTAAATTTGTCAGCAGCATATATTTGTTCTGCACTAAAAAGTTTCATTCCGTAGATTTAATAAGGTAAAAATAACGATTCGCTAAAAATTTGTAGAATCATTTGATTAGCACATCAAATGTACTACTTTTGACCTTTATTCAACAGTATGATGCGCACTGAATCTCACTTAATAATTATTCCTCAAAGCTTATCGAATGGCGGGATCAATGTGTTTTCATGGCCCACCCCTAAGGGGTAAAAAACAACATCCTCCATCTCAGACTCCTACATACCCATCCTTAATAAAAATTGATAATTAATCAATATGCAAGTATTAAAGTTTGGTGGCACATCCGTTGCCACTCCGGAAAACATTGATAAAATAAAAAACATTATCAATGACTATACTGATAAAATCGTGATTGTTGTCTCTGCATTTGGCGGTGTTACGGACGAACTAATAAATGCTGGTTATCTAGCAGAAAAACAGGATTCTTCTTATAAAACGATTTTAAAAAAGATTGAAACACGACACTTGGAGGCAATTAAAACATTACTTCCTGTAACACAGCAAAGCAGAGTACTAAGTGACGTAAAAAAGGAATTAAATACATTGGAAACACTTTTGGAGGGTGCCTTTTTTATTGGTGAAATTACCAAAAAGCTTTCGGACAAAATTGTATCCTATGGCGAATTGCTTTCTTCCTATATCATTGGGGAATACTTCAAAGGTCAAGGAATCGATTGTGCGTACAAGGATAGTAGAGAGCTTATAGAAACAGGGGTTTCAAATGGGAGAACTATCGTTAATTTGGAGAAAACGAATTCTAACGTTGTAACCTATTTCAACGCTTCGGACCATAAGGTGGTTATCTGCCCAGGATTTATAGCTAAATCTGAAGAGGGATACCCAACGACCTTAGGAAGAGGTGGTTCTGACTATACGGCCGCACTTTATGCAGCTGCTTTGGACGCAGAAGTATTAGAAATTTGGACCGATGTTAGCGGTATGTATACCGCTAACCCAAAAATGGTAAAGCAAGCCAAGCCTATCGCCCATATATCCTATGAGGAGGCTATGGAACTTTCTCATTTTGGAGCCAAAGTACTATACCCACCAACGATACAACCTGTTTTAGCTAAAGGAATAGCTATCCGTATCAAAAATACGTTTAGCCCAAAGGAGCATGGTACCTTGATAACAAAATCTAAAAATGAGAAAGGAAAAACGGTACGCGGCATTAGCCATATTGGAAATATCGCGCTATTATCCCTAGAAGGACCCGGGATGGTTGGCATACCGGGTATTTCAAAACAATTTTTTGAAGTGCTTTCACAAGCGAACATCAGCGTGGTTCTTATTACACAAGCTTCTTCGGAGCACTCTATTTGTATTGGTATTTCTGTAGATGATGTTGCCATTGCCGTAGCAGCTGTAAACGATGCTTTCGCATATCAAATAGAAAGAGGACGTATAAATAAGGTAGTTCCAGAGACTTCATTAGCCATTGTAGCACTTGTAGGCGACAATATGAAAAACCATCAAGGGCTAAGCGGTAAAATGTTTAGCACACTAGGAAAAAACAATGTAAACATTAGGGTGATTGCGCAAGGGGCCTCCGAAAGGAATATCTCCTGCGTGATCGAAGAAAAAGATGTAAAAAAGGCACTAAATGCTTTGCACGAAGAGTTTTTTGAAGAGAATGTAAAGCAATTGAACCTTTTCGTTATGGGCGTGGGCAATGTAGGCTCCAAGTTTCTGCATCAAATACAAAAACAAAAAAAGTACCTAAAAGAAAACCTGAAGTTAAACGTAAGAGTAGTTGGAATATCCAATTCTAGAACCATGGTTTTTGATGATAGTGGAATTCCCTTAAAAAACTGGAAAGCGCTTTTAGATACAGGAGTTAAGACGAGCAAAGAGGAGTTTTTTAATACGGTCACGGTTTTAAACTTACGTAATAGCATATTTGTGGACAACACTGCCAGTGAAGTGGTTTCCAATACCTATAAAGATTATTTAAGTAATAGTATATCTGTAGTCACCTGCAATAAAATTGCGTGCTCGTCTCAATATTCCAATTATCTTGGGCTTAAAGAACTAGCTCGCACGTATAATGCTCCATTCTTGTTTGAAACTAATGTAGGCGCAGGATTACCAATTATAGATACCCTAAAACACCTTATTGCCTCTGGTGATAAAATCCAAAAAATTCAAGCTGTACTGTCTGGTAGCCTAAATTTTGTATTCAACAACTTTAACGACAAAACAACTTTTCACGATGTGGTAAAACAGGCGCAGGAAGAGGGCTATACCGAGCCAGACCCAAAAATTGACTTGAGCGGTGTGGACGTTATGCGTAAAATACTGATTCTTGCCAGAGAAAGCGGGGCTCAATTGGAAATAGCTGATATTGGTAACAACTCCTTTCTACCTCAAGAAAGTCTTGACACAACATCCAACGAAGCGTTTTTTACATC
>CAYGUY010000075.1:0-2186 GCA_964353165.1 uncultured Maribacter sp. | reverse complement strand
TCACAGAAACTTTTTTATGAACGAAATCAAAATATTCTGCCCAGCAACAATTGCCAATATCTCCTGTGGATTTGATGTGCTTGGGGTGGCATTGGACACTATTGGAGATGAAATGATAGTCCGAAAAACTCAAGAAAAAGGCATTCGAATCACCAAACTTGAAGGGCAACAACTTCCTATGGAAACACACTTAAATGTGGCGGGGGTAGCTGGTTTGGCATTATTGGCCGTTAGTGATTACGATGGTGGTTTTGATATAGAAATCTACAAAAAAATTAAAGCGGGTAGCGGAATAGGCAGTAGCGCCGCAAGTTCTACTGGAGCGGTTTGGGCCATGAACGAATTATTGGGCAAACCATTTTCTACGTTAGAACTGGTAAGATTCGCAATGGAAGGCGAACGTTTGGCAAGCGGTGTAGCCCATGCCGATAATGTAGCGCCAGCTCTTTTTGGAGGTTTCACCTTGGTTCGCAGCTATACGCCCTTGGATGTCATTCCTATTCCAAGTCCTACGGACCTATATGCAACTGTGATTCATCCGCAGATAGAAGTAAAGACGTCTGATTCCAGAAAAATACTAAAAACTACGATTAGCCTAGAGGATGGTATCAAACAATGGGGTAATTTAGGTGGTTTGATTGCTGGGCTGTTTACTTCCGATTACAACTTAATAGGTCGTTCGTTGGAAGATTACATTATAGAACCAATCCGGTCAATTTTAATTCCCGGTTTTGATGTAATTAAATCAACATCAATGTCCAATGGAGCATTAGGATGTGGTATTTCAGGATCTGGCCCCTCGATTTTCGCTTTTAGTAAAGGGGAAGCTACAGCGCAAAAAGTAGGAACAGAAATGAAAGAAGTATACAGAAAAATAGGAATTGATTTTGATGTGCATATCTCCAAGATAAATACAAGCGGTATTAAACAATTATAATACTATTATTAACGCATACAAATGAAGTTGAAAGATGAATTTTTATAGCCTAAACCAAAAAGCTCCCATAGTATCTTTTAAGGATGCGGTAATTAAAGGTATAGCACCAGATCGAGGCCTATACTTCCCAGAACATATCACACCACTCCCAGCATCTTTTTTTAAGGGAATAACGGAACTTTCAAATCAAGAAATCGCTTTTAATGCTATTCATCAATTTGTGTCAGCAGACATACCCAATGATAAACTAAAGGAGATCCTTGCCAACATGCTCGATTTTGGTTTTCCTATAGTTGAAATCGAAAAAAATATAGCCACCTTAGAATTGTTTCACGGGCCTACAATGGCTTTTAAAGATGTAGGTGCACGTTTCATGGCGAATTGCTTAGGCTATTTTTCAAAAGATAAAAACAATGAGGTTACCGTGCTTGTGGCAACCTCGGGAGATACGGGAGGCGCCGTGGCTAACGGATTTTTAGGAGTACAGGGTGTGAAGGTAGTTATACTCTATCCAACAGGAAAAGTTAGTGATATTCAGGAAAGACAGTTAACTACCCTGGGACAAAATATCACTGCCTTGGCCGTGGACGGTACTTTTGACGATTGCCAAACTATGGTTAAAACAGCATTTCTTGACAAAGATTTGTTAACCGCAATGCAATTGACCTCGGCGAACTCGATCAACGTAGCACGTTGGCTACCACAACTGTTTTACTTCCTATTTGCCTATAAACAAGTACGTCTAAAAGCAGAAAAAGAAAAAGAGAGCCTAAAGGGTATTGTCTTTTCGGTTCCCAGTGGGAATTTTGGAAATATCTGCGCTGGTATGGTAGCGCAACGATTGGGTATGCCGGTACAACAGTTTATAGCAGCTACCAATATAAACGATACCGTACCTCAGTTTATGAAAACTGGCACATACGCTCCTAAGCCATCAAAAGCGACTATTTCAAATGCAATGGATGTAGGCGACCCAAGTAATTTCATTAGAATACGGCATCTTTTTCAAGATGATTTGTCACAACTGGAAAAGCAGCTTACCTCCTACTCCTTTACGGACATAGAAACGCGCAAGGTACTTTTGGACATTTACCAAAAAACTGGGTACGTTGCAGATCCGCATGGCGCAGTGGGATATCTGGGACTTAAAAAATTCCAAGAACAGCATCCGGATACGTATGGTATTTTTCTAGAAACGGCACATCCCGTAAAGTTTTTGGACGTGGTAGAAGAAACGATAGGTAAAAAA
>CAYGUY010000074.1:0-18326 GCA_964353165.1 uncultured Maribacter sp. | reverse complement strand
TACAAAACGAAATAAATTTCAGATTCATTCTATCCATAACCAACCGAAAGTACTTACAAATAGCTAAGCAACCTTAAAACAGTATATAAGAGTAGCTGTCAATTCAAAAAAAGCCTTACTCAAAAACGGAGTCAGAATCGTTTGATGGACCTTCAAATTTTCTTAGGTAAACGAACATGCCATTTTTGGTTTTTCCGTTTTCAAAATCTTCTTGCGTCATTTTTGGATCTATTTGACTGTAGTGACATTTGATAGAATGGAACGCTTTTTCCAAATCTTCTTGGCTAAATGAAATCTTCGTTCTTAAATACCTGTTAGCTTGCCCTCTTAATATTTTGGCATCACTATTTTCGATGCTTTCCGAAGGTGTGCCGTAATAAAAGAGCGATATGGGTTTCTCCCAGTCTTTACTTAGAAAGACCTGTGTTACCGATGCTCCTATTAAACGATGGTCCATATGGGTAGAGCCGCCATCCGGTCCCCATGTAATAATAACGTCAGGCTTTTCTTTTTCAACAATACCGTACAGTTCTTTTATCATGGCTCTGGCATGTGGCACGTGTCCATCGTATCCTTCGGCAGCTTTTAATTGGTCATAATAGTCCAAATGGGTAAGTGCTACCCCTAGTTTTTCGGCAGCGCATTTCATCTCTTCTTTTCTGGTTGCAACTAAGGTTTCTCCAGCTTCATGGTCATGAAAGTCATTAGTCCCCAACCTACCATCGGTAACGATGACCAAATGTACTTTGGCACCCTCCCGAACGTATTTGGCCAATATAGGAGCTACGGTACTTTCATCATCAGGATGTGCAAATACCGCTAAAATAACCTTGCCTTCATGGGGTTTCTGACTCCATATTTTGTTCGATTGACAAAGAAGTACAAACGACATAGCAACTAAAAGGGCGTTGCGGATATTCGATTTAAAAAAATGGTTTAAGACGTTCATAAGGGTTTTATTTTAGTTTATCGAATAGATATTATGGTTTTTGCTTTAGTGTTTGAATTTAAAGATAGTAAATGATATCTGAATAATAAATAGAATCCTACTCCGTGTTAGTTAAGTAGAGATAAAACACTTTTTGCAACTCGATAAAGCAGGTTTTTATAGACCATAGCACCCTGGTAATTCATCTTTAATTTTGAAACGCCGAAAATTTTGTTGAGGTTACATTATCAAATCGTACCTTACAGTTAAAAATTAAATCATATTAATAGCATGAAAATTAAAGATCTAGCAAGTACATTGTTACTGTTTTTTCTTGTCATCAACCTTGGTAATGCACAAGTATCGTTTAAGCTTTGGGAAGACGAAAAGAAACCGTTTTATAAAGAGAATAATCTTAAGGAGTTTGAAAAAGAGGCTTGGGGAACAACTGCGGTAGGGAATATTACCGAACCAACACTCACTATCTACCAAGTCGAGGGGCAAAATACAGGTAAGGCGGTTGTTGTAATTCCTGGGGGAGGTTATGAATTATTGGCCATGTATCATGAAGGGTATGAAGTGGCCGAGCTACTCGCTAAAAATGGGGTAACTGCTGCTGTTTTGAAATATCGGATTCCTAATCCAAAATCTTCCAATGAGCCACACTTAGTGCCATTGGCCGATGCCAGAAAAGCACTTAAAATGTTGCACGAAAAAGCGAGCGTATATGGAATAGACACAAATGAAATAGGGGTAGTTGGTTTTTCTGCAGGAAGCCATTTATCTACCGTTCTAGGGCTTTGGAAAAGTGATGAGCAAATGGAAAATCCGGACTTTACGGGTCTAATTTATGGGGTTACCGATTTAAACGAAGGGAATAGAGGCTGGCTCGAAAGCAATTTGTACCATAGGAAGATGACGGAAGAGGAGGTCGTACAGAATACATTACTTAATTTGGTGAATAATGATACTCCTAAGGCGTTCTTAGTGCACGCCGTGGATGATGATTCATGCCGTTTAGAAGAAACGACTTTGTATGCCCAAAAGTTGTTGTCGCAAGGAGTTCTGGCAGAAATACATATTTTTCCAAAAGGTGGGCATGGTTTTGGCATTGGCTCTGCATCCGATGGTACTGACCAATGGATAGGCTTATTTGTGAACTGGTTAAAGAACAGTACTTTTTAGGCGGTTAGGGCTCGGGAGTTCATATTGTTTATGAAGTAACTTCCAACTAAAAATACCCAAAGACAAATGGTAATACTTTTAGGTTTTGCCGTTTATTTTTGGGCTAGCTAATTTAAATGGGAGAACATGTTTAGATTATAACACCGGAGTTAATACGATATTTCTATAGGCTACATTACCATGATCTCCTTGTAGGTAAAGTGGGCCGGGCGCAAATACATCAGGACTCATAGCCCCACCGGTTGGGCCATCCACCGCTTTGTTGTCAATAATCTTTGTTCCATTTAATATAATGGTTACGTGACGGTCTACCAAGGTTATATCCAGTGTTTGCCATTCGCCGCCTGGTTTTTCTACGGCCTCAGTTGGTGTAATACGGCTGTACAGCGCACCCATATTGTGACTATCTACTGGAGAGCCGTAAGAATCTACTACTTGTACTTCATATAGCCCTTTTAGAAAAATTCCACTATTATGTCCTTCCGGAACGTTCACCTCCAATTTTAAGTTAAAATCATTGAATTCTGCTTCTGTTCGTAGATTTCCGTAGGACAGGTATGTTCCATCCTCCGGTTGTACAGGATCATTTTGAAGGGTTCCGTTCACTACTTTAAAGCCATTGGCTTTTTTAGGATCAATAGGCCGCCATCCTTTCGTATCCTTACCATTAAATAAGCTTATCGGCTTTCCATAGGTAATACTTTTCAAATCTGGGGCGGGACCTACAGGGGGCATCCGTTTTCCACTAAAAGCATTTACCTGTTCGCCTGTTCCATCCCAAGAAGGGCCGGTCATAGTCCCTTTAATAGCATCTCCTGTTTTGGTGATGCGTAAGGTCCAGGTCCTTATATGAGTACGTTCTTTATCCGACTCTCCTTTTTCATGCACTTTTTCACCGGTACGCGTAACGACTAAGGTATTGTCATCAACGAGATAAATATCAGAAACGGGCAAAACACTGCCGCCGATCCATAAAAGTTCTCCGTCTAAAAATCCTTGGTTTTCGTGTATATTGAGCCAAGCAACGCCACCACTTTCTATAGACATGCCCCACATACCAATAAAACTATTTTCTGTTTCATCATCATTAGGGCAAGCGTTGGCATAAACGATAGCACTTGCTAATAAGAGCGTAAAAAAGGAAAGGGATAGGTTTTTCATGGGTTTAGTTGTTTTTCTGATTTCGATAAGGAAACCTATTGACAATCAGTGTTATTATAAAAGTAAGCTTTTAATTTATTTTTACATACACCACTTTAAAATTGGTTTAGCTTGTCTCAATGTTTTTAGGAATATGTTAATAAAATTCTGTTTAATATATTTACGATATTGAGCTTTTTAGCTCCACATGATGCGGCGTTTCGTTTATCAATTCTTTTTCGATATAGCTTCACTAAGCCCTTCAAAGGTCATCTTCACTGGTTTTATAGTACCATCCTCGTTAAATTCTATGACATCCAAGCAAGTAACTCGATGGTCACGGTCCAAATTGGGGATCGGCCTTCTGTGATACACCATAATATAGTCGTCCGTATCTGTTCTCTTAATAACGGAATGATGTCCGGCCCCAGTTGCAATATCACCTTCTTTCGATTCTAAAATGGTCCCAATTCTTTTGTAGGGTCCGGTTGCTTTGTCGGCCATCGCATAGGCTACCTTATAACTACCGTTGGTCCAACCGCCTTCTGACCACATAAAATAATAAATACCGTTACGCAAGAACATAAAAGGACCTTCAACGTAGCCTTCCGGTGTTATTTCTTTGAAGGTATTACCATCTTCCCAAGGGATAAAACCAGTAAAATCATCATTGAGCCTACCAAGATTACAATGACTCCAACCCCCATAGAAAAAATAATGAGTGCCGTCCGTGTCCTTAAAAACAAATTGATCGATAGGCTGGGCATCATTGTAAAACTCAGAAATCAGGGGTTTTCCTAAATAGTCCTCAAAAGGCCCGCTAGGTGTTGCTCCTACTGCTACACCTATACCTCCGTAATGATTGATATCATTATTTGGGTCGTAAGAATCCCGTCCTGGTCTTTGAATATCATTTGCCCCGAAAAACAGGTAGTACTTGCTGTCTTTATCTATAATAGATGGCGCCCATAATGCTTGCCGCAGCCATTTTATTTTGGTTGTATCCAAAATACGTTCATGCTTTTCCCAGTTGACTAGGTCTTTTGATGAAAAGGCGTCAAAATGTAGTTGCTTGTCATAGTCGTCCGAGAACGTTGGGTATATCCAATACGTATCATTGAAAACGGCTCCCTCAGGATCAGCATACCAACCTTCAAAAATAGGATTGTTTGCTTGTTGATTCTGTCCATAGTTAAAAGCAATGCTAAAACAGCATACGAGAATTAAAGACATCTTTGATTTCATATATCAATAGGTTTTGAAATTGATAGAAACTACAAGAATAATTTTGCTCCTGCAATATGAAATTAATATAGCCAAAAATTGAAAAACACGAGAATTGTTGATGATAATGAACCACGGGTTTGCTTATTACATTTCCTGTTTTTGTTTTCATGCAAGAAATTTTAGGCAGCTGTTTCAATAAAATCAGTCAAAACAGATAGCGTAAAGTAGTTTGGAATTTACTTATAACAAAATCATTGTATTTTTAGGATATGTTTATTAAAACCCTAAATAATGAGACATACTTTTTTTCTTCTGTTCGCAGTGCTATTTGTTGATACTTATGTAAATGCTCAAACGGTTAACACAAAAGTAGTGTTGATTACATTGGACGGATTGCGCTGGCAGGAATTGTTCACCGGGGCAGACTCACTTTTGGTAGCCAATGAAACCTATGTAAGCGATAGAACGGCTTTAAAAGAAACATTTTGGAGGGAAAGCGCAATGGAACGGCGGGAACTGCTTTTCCCCTTCTTATGGAAGGAGGTTGCAAAAATAGGCCAATTACATGGCAACAGAATTCTGGAGAGTAAAATGGATTTGACCAATGCCTTATGGTTCAGCTATCCCGGATATAATGAAATCTTAACAGGTTATGCAGACGATAACCGGATTACCAGTAACGATAAATTTCCTAACCCGAACACCACGGTTTTGGAGCTGGCAAACAACGACTCAAGATATGCGGGTAAGGTGGCCGCTTTTGGAAGTTGGGATGTATTTCCGTACATCGTAAATGAAACGAGATCAGGTGTGCCTGTCAATGCAGGATTTGGGATAGCGGAGGGCGGCAGCCTTACAGAACGAGAAATATTCTTGAACCAATTACAACCTAGAGTACCTAGCCCTTGGGGAACGGTACGGCTGGATGCTTTTACCCATTATTATGCAATGGAGCATATGAAAAAAAGCCACCCAGAATTCGTCTATATCGCTTATGGAGAAACCGATGATTTTGCCCATGATGGGGATTATGCCGCCTATCTAAAATCTGCCCAAAATACAGATGCATTAATAAAAGAACTCTGGGAATTGACTCAAAATGATGCTTTTTACAAAGACAACACGCTCTTTCTTATTACCACCGATCATGGTCGTGGTACCGAACCTTTGGAAACATGGAAAGGACATGGTGATTCGGTAAAAGGTGCCGGATCTGTCTGGCTTATTGCTTTTGGGAAAGGCGTTTCTACCCAAGGGGAAGTTGCCCGAACAGAACAGTTGTTCAGCAACCAAATTGCGCCTACTATTCTAAAAACTTTGGAATTGAAGAATGGTTCAATGAAAATGAAAGGGAAACCATTACAATTGGGAACAAATTGATTTTGCCTTAGATCTTGTGTATTGATTGCTTCAATCCAAATAAACCGATTTTTAGTCCCTTAAAATTGTCTATCAATTTGTTCTGCAAAATAAGATTGCCTCAAATCATGGAGGGAAATAAAATTCACTTCTTTAATTTGATGATACGCACTTAAACTGCCTTTTGGCCTCTTATTTTGAAATCCCCTTACTTATCACTTCTCCTATGGCCATAAGTTCTTGAGTTTCGGTCTCCGTAAAGTCGTATGGCACTCGTTTTCCTATGCCTATAACACCATACAAGGATTCGTTTAATAGCAGTGGGGCAGCAACGGAACCTTCTACTTTTGTCTCCTTGGCGGCGGGTCTTGCTACGCCGCTATCATCGGTCTGGAGGTTACACATTTCAACTGGCTTTCTTCTTTCTGCTGCAATCCCTGCCATGCCTTTTCCTATGGGAATCGTGGATAGTTTTGGGAGCAAGAAATCGGGAACGCCAACATGGGCCTTTACCTGTAAAAGTTTTGTTTCTTGGTCTAAGAAATGGAGGGTGCCCGTAGTACAATCGAAACTGGCAACTACGGTTTCCAGCAGGTTCTGCCAATCGATTTTAGTGTTTTTCAATAGACTATTTACTGCTTCTAAGGCGGAAGGGGTATTGGAGTGCATGGTATTCGATTTTTTTTGATTAATTACTTTGATAAAAATGGAGTTGCTTCTGAGCATAGCGTATGCAATTACGATTATAATCGTTTACCCATACACTTGTACTAACGAAGATATGGGTGTCTTTATTTTTATGGACAACGCGATCGATTATTGTTAAGCAATTTTTTATTTCCATTTTCTCTTAGTCAATGGTTACCTTGCTTCCCCACCAATTTTCATTAGGCTTAAAATCTGGGGAAAGGAACACTCTCCTTTGCGCCTCAAGTCTTGGCAAAAGCACCTCTATTTTTTCCTGGTGCAGTTTTTTCGCCAATACCGTATCAAATTCCGTATCAGGCTTAGGCAAGTTGGCATTTACTTCAGTTAAAAAGCTTTTTAGTTTTACCTCCATTAGTTTTCCTTGGGTAGTGTTCTGAGACAGTACATTCAATTGTTCTCCAGGATCCTCCATTAAATGGTAAAGTTCGTTTCTGCCATCTTCCCAATAGTGAATGAGTTTCCAATCCCCTTCACGAATCATAGAAGCCGGCTCTCCTCCTTGGTTTCCGTAGTGTGGATAATGCCAAAATAGGGGTCTGTCTTTGGCTTTGGCTCCTTCCAAAAGGGGTTTAAGACTTATGCCATCTACATGTTGTTTAGGTTTCAGCGGAATATTTGCCAAATCCAATAAGGTGGGGTAGAAATCTGTTCCGGAGACGGGGTAATTAACCTGCTTTACATCTTTTATCCAAGGAACTTTGATGAAATAGGGTTCTCGGATACCACCTTCCCATTGGTATCCTTTTCCTCCACGCAACGGCAAATTACTAGTCGAAAATGCATCGCCCGAGGCCACGCCACCATTGTCAGATGTGAATACGATTATAGTATTTTCTTCCAAACCGAGTTTTTTTAATTTATCCAAAACGATTCCAACAGCGTCATCCATTTGCTGCACTAAACCTGCATATATAGGATTGTCTTGTACTGTGCGAATGGGTAATACCCGCTCCATTTCAAAACCAAAATCTTTTATTCCTTGTTTTTCTGCTTTCGCTCGATATTTTGCCCAACGCTCTTGGCTCGTTTGTATGGGTGCATGCACTGCGTAAAAAGAGAGGTATGCAAAAAAGGGAGTGTCCTTGTTTTGTTCAATAAAATTTGCTGTTTCGTTTGCAAGGCGTAACGAAAGGTTTTCACCGGGTATTGTATTTACTAGATTTGGATTCTCCCATGGAGAAAAGAAGCCCCCTATTGGACTCCCCTTGTCCCAGCCCCCTTTGTTTATTTCAAAACCATGATCAGAAGGCCAGCTTCCCTTCGAGCCCAAATGCCACTTTCCGGCAAAAAATGTTTTATACCCGTTTTCGACAAACGCTTCTGCCAAGGCGGTATCTTTTTTAGGGAGTACATGAGTATATTCGGCGGGCAATAATTTGTCGTTACGGTTCAAGGTCCTCCAATTGGCACCGGATTTAGCGCCTATCCAATCTGTAATCTGATGCCTTGCGGTAAACTGTCCTAACATAATACTGGCACGGGACGGGCTACAGACGCGACTAGCAGCGTAGCCTTGTGTGAAAACAGTGCCTTCTTCGGCAATGCGGTCCACGTTTGGCGTTTCGTAAAACGAACTTCCTGTCGTGCTGAGGTCATGTAGGCCAAGATCATCGACCAATATAAAAACAATATTAGGTCTTTTCTTTACGGGTTTTTCTTCTTTTGGGCCACATGACATTAAAACCAGCGCAGAGCAACTTAGGATGGAAAATTTCAAGTAGTTCATAGTCGTTAAAAGTATACCGTTTTTGGAGCGAAAGCCGTGCGTAAGGGTTATCAATAATAACAAATAAATAGTTTAAAACATAGTTGTAGTTGGGTAAGATTCGCGTAACATTCCTTAAATCTAAAAATGTAAATAGACTATCTGTTAAAATTTTCTTATTATGCTTTTAGTTTTTCTTAAAAACGACACAATTGAAGGTGGACACAGCAATGGCTTTTCTTTTTTCATTACCTTGAAAACAAAAACCTATGAAAGATTCTGCAATGTTTTGGGTAGGAGCAACTACCTTGGTGTTATTAACGGTTACGATTATGGCCGCCATGAATTTTCCGTTTAATTGGGTGTTCTACGTTACCGTATTGGGGCAGATTATGATTGTATTTATGGTATACCGAGTACTTACTGATAATTATAAAACAGAGAAAACCTTTTCTGACTTTTATGAAGATCACCCCATTGGTAGGGAAGAGCGGTATAGATGAAATTTTATCCCATCAATTCATTATAACGGTAGTTAATAAACCTCAAAATTGAAACCTACGGTAATAATGCTGGAAGTAAATGTGGTATCCCTATCGTATTTGTAAAACTTTAAATCTATTCGTTTTAAACCGAATTTCCATAAACGGGCTTTGGTGAATATATCAATATACGAAATGCCCATGCCCAGCTGGTTTGCAACATATTCAGATAAATCGTAGTCTGAGGTGTAAAACTCCTCGGTAGAAAGTGCTGTTTCAAAGGGGCGAAAATAGTCAGCTGCAGTTTGTCTGTAATACCGATAAGAGGGGTATACGGTAAACTTATCCGATAGCTTTATAGGCAGTTCAAAATTTGCGGTATGGGAAACGATTCCCCACGAGTCGTTGTAAAATCGGTAGAAGGTTCTAAGTACGAACCTGTCGCTCAAAAACCAATTTAGTCTTCCGCCTATTGCTATTTTGAAACGGGTATCGGGAAGTTGTTCTATAGCATCCGCCAACTGAAAGTCAGCAATAAAAGAGTCCGCTACATCAGCAAAATAGACACGCTGAAAAGGAGTGGAGAGGAGTCCTTGTTGTTGTACAAAATCCAAGGATAAAGAGCCCTGTACGTTCTTGTGTAGAATTTGCGAAAACCCTAATCCTAAATTATAAGAGTTTCTATTTTCATTTTCAAAGGGAACGAATTGTGGATTGTAGTTGGTATTTCCTGTAATGGTATTATCTAGGAAAAATCCATTATTGAGGCCATTCCCGTTTGGAGCGAAAGGCCGTAGTTCAAACGGGTATATGGCATTCCATGAATCGAGATATACGGTACCCTTTATACTAATTTCGGTGTTTCGTTCATTAAATAACCGCGTATAATTTCCCCCAAAGCCAATTGAAAAATAATCGTATTCTGAGGAGACGGAAGCTAACGCCGACCATATTTGGTTACGGTCATCCGAAGTGTGGCTGTAGGATGCGACTAAGTTCGTCCAAACATCGCCACTAGATGCTCCGGAACTGGCTACAAATGGGTCTGCTTGGCGCCTACCATCGAACGGGTCAACATTACTGGAAGAAGCCGAAGTATAGGCAGAAACACCTGCATCAATGGTCAACACATCGTCGTCGTTGAGGGGTATCGCTATAACAATGGTTCCCGTTGCATCCGTAAGTTCTTCCGTTCCAAGACCTCCCGTCACAGCTGCATTGTCTCCGTCTTGGGAGTAGTAGCTAGATAATAAATCTACTTCTATGGTTTCCAACACACGTTTTTTATATGCTGTTGTATCGTCTTCTTCTTGTTGGGTAAATCCCAAAAACGAAGTCAGGATAAAAGTAGCGAAGATTATATTTTTGATTCTTTTCATAAAATGAACACGAATAATTTTTATTAAATCCGGCTTGTGTTTTTAGGTAGCACAATGGCTCCGGAAGTACAACATAATGCCGAAACCTTAATTACAACCACACCCACCACCAGTTTTTCCTCCATTTGCCCCAGCGGCGCCTTCTCTGTACGTATGTGCTATGGCAAGGTTTCGGTCGCAGGGCAGATCGGACAGTTGCATATCAGGATCATTAATAGCTACTTTTTCATATTCTTTTACCACGACACAGCTACTAAGGCTACATACTAGCAGTATCATAAGAAGTAATGGTTTTCTCATAAGGTATCTATTTTAATATTTTTAGACTTGAAAACATTCCCTTCCTCGTCAATAATTATACATTCCACATTTTGGAGTTGGTTTATGCGATCTAAACCGGTTTCCTTACCCATTACAAATACGGATGTTGCCAGAGCATCGGCTAGCTCTGCTTTTGGCGCAAAAACGGTTACACTTAAAATACCGGTAGATGGGTAACCTGTTCTTGGATCAATAATATGGGAATATGTTGTTCCGTTAAATACAACTTGTTTTTCATAATTTCCAGAGGTCACTACTGCTTTGTCTACTACGGGAAGCAACCCAAAGCCCTTATTTTTATCCATTGGGTTTGTTAAGGCCACTTTCCAATCACTACCATCGGGTTGTTTCCCCCAAGTATTCATGTCGCCTGAAGCATTTATGATTCCTGATGGAACATTATTTTTTCTTAATAATTCTTTTGCCTTGTCTGCTGCGTATCCCTTACCAATGGCGCCAAAACCTATTTTCATACCTGGTAGCTTAAGAAAAACCGAGTTGTTTTGTTTGTCCAGGATTATGTTTTGAAAACCTACTTTTGAAACCGATTCTTTAATAGCCTCTTTGCTTGGCATCGTTTTCATGCTGCCGTCAAATTTCCAAATACGGTCCATGGAGGCATAGGAGATATCAAAAGCACCATCCGTGAGTTTCGAGATTTTTAAGCATCGATCAATTAAATCAAACAGTTCCTTAGAGATAGTGACCGGATTTTTACCCGCAGCATTATTAATTTTGCTAGTTTCTGAATTTGGGTCCCATGAGGATATTAATTTTTCTATCCTGTCAATTTCCGCAATGGCCATTTTTATGTATTGGTCCCCTTCAGTTTTATTTTGGGCGACAACGGTAATTTCAAAACGGCTGCCCATTAACTTCAAGGTTTGCTTGTAAACGTTTTGTGCGTTTACAATCCAACAAAAACCTCCGAGGACAAAAAACAGAATAGTTTTCAAATTTAGTTTAAATAGCGGTTAAGTTCTTTTATATACTCTTCTGGCGATAATCTCTTATAACTGGTCTGACCTAATTCCTTACCATCCGAATCCAAAAGAACAACTAAAGGGAATATACCTTTTTGATTATATTTCTCTGCCAATATGGTATTTGCTTGTGTCTGTTCTTTTGAAAGTGCATTTTTCTCTTTTCTAGGGAAATCAGCTTTTAGCATGACGTAATTTTCAGCTGCGTAATCTTTGAAAATTGATGTAGCCCAAATTTCTCGGTCAAGTTTTATACATGGTGCACACCAATCAGAACCCTGAAAAACAAGGATTATTGGATTATCGGTTTTCTTTGCGATAGTTTTTGCCTCCTCAAAATTGGTTTGCCAATCTTGCGAAATCCCACTAAAAGAAAGTAAGCAAAGGGATATAATTAAGAGGAATTTTCCGTGCATTTTTAAGTGTTAAAAGGGTTAAACGAATCTAAAAGTAAAGGACTATTTTACAGGTAAACCCAGATTTTCGATATAAATTGTTATAGAGGTATTAAAAACGGAAGAAATTAAATCATTTGTTTTTAGGCGCTCACTAAAAACGATTAGAATTAAGAATCTATTGGATAGGTAAACCTTTTTAGTTGCTATGGGATAGGTTGAAAATATATTGACTTAGCCTGCAAAATTCATTATTTACTCTTCTTACCATTGTGTAGTACTCGAAAAGAGTTCCAAATGCGGTATTTATACCTATTTATTTTTAGGACAAACCTGTTTTTTGACTTACTTAGGACTTTTTAAGAATATTCTTAGTTGAAAACCGAATTTGTGAAAGAATCCATAGAAGAAGAATTGATATTAAAAATGCAAAATTGGGGCGTTGCGGAGACGAGTATATCTTGTATTCTTCAAATGGATATTGAAACAGGATTTGTTGAAACTGCTAGTAAGAACACGAAGCATTCCTTAAAGTATATGATTGTTACCGATACGATTGAGAAATACATGAAGGAACCGGATTGGTTGGAAATGTTTGGCGGCTACACCAAATGCCACAAGGCAGACCATGGACTTTTTCAGATAATAAAAGTGAACTATACGACCGGAATTACTATGAGTTTTGTGATAATCGAGGGAAGCGATAAAAACGAAGCATATAAATTCTGCGATATAGAAGATTTGGAAAATAATGTGAGGATACTGGTATGCAAAAATTAGTACCCTTATTCCGTTATATACTTACCTGCCAGAGCTTGTATTGGCTAAACTGCTGTTTAAGTCTTCTACAGAGCTCATCAGAATTGCATTTGCTTCGTTCTGTATTTGATTGTAGTGTTCAACATATAGAAAACAGAGTACTATAATAGCCATAACAACGATGACATCCATCAATAATTTTGATTTTTGGGAGGTTTCTTTAAGTTTCATATTGGTCTAAGCTTTTGACTGTCAGACCGTAAATTAGCACAAAAAATTTATATTAACAAATATTTAAGAAATTTGATTATTGAAACATAATGAGGACCGCACCTAAAGCGGTAAGTATTAAAATCATTTTTCTAAAAAAGGCCTCCTTGATTTTAGTTATAATACGTATACCGATTATAAAACCTAGTAAAATGCCTGGCAAAAGCTTTAGGTTAAGAACCAAGGTCTCTTCAGAAATGGTTTTCCAAACAAAAATGTGAAAGGGAAGCTTTATAATGTTGATAATTAAAAACAGCCAAGCAGCCGTCCCTATAAAATGGTTTTTGGGTAATCGCATGGCCAAAAAGTAGATGTTTGAAAATGCTCCGGCCAAGTTCCCTACCATGGTTGTTATACCCGCAATAATACCAATAGTGCTAGAAAATGACCAATGCTTTGGAACCGTTTTTATTTTTCGTCGATCCCACCAATACATCATAAAAACGGTGATTAGGATAATCGTAGCCATCCCTATTTTGAACAAGGATTCCGGGAGGTCTTTCCCCGTATAAGCCCCTACAAACACTCCCAATATCATCCAAGGAAGGAGTTTAAGTACATAGTTCCATTGGGTATGCCTATTGTAATAAATAACAGCAAAAACATCTGCCAGTACAAGCAGGGGAACAACGAGTCCTGTAGATTCTTTAGCCCCAAACGCTAGCGCCATAAAAGTGACATTGATTACCGCAATACCTTTAATTCCTGCTTTGGAAAGTCCAATAACGAAGGCGGCGGCGCTTGCAAGAACCCATGATGTTAAGGAAATTTCCATAGTCGTTAATATGAGCGTAAAAGTTGTTGGGCGAACAAAGCGCAAAAGTATCCTAAATTATTTTATCTTTAGTCGATAACCAACTGACCAACTATGGAATTAAGTACGCTAGATTATAGTTTTATAGTAGTTTTCTTCGCTATTATCCTTGGAATAGGAATTTATGTTTCTAAAAAATCAGGTAAAAATTCTACAGAGTTTTTTCTTTCGGGGCGCACCATGCCCTGGTGGCTGTTGGGGCTTTCTATGGTGGCCACCACATTCTCTACCGATACGCCCAACTTGGTAACCGACATCGTAAGGACTACTGGAGTTTCCGGGAACTGGGTATGGTGGTGTTTTTTACTTACAGGCATGCTTACCGTATTTGTGTATGCCAAGCTTTGGAGAAAATCTAATGTTAATACCGATCTTGAGTTTTACGAAATGCGTTATGGCGGAAAGCCAGCCAGTTTTTTAAGGAAATTTAGAGCAATTTATTTGGGAGGCCTTTTTAATATCATAACCATGGCCTCGGTAACCTTGGCAGCTATTAAGATTGGAGGTATTATGTTGGGCTTGGAACCTTGGCAAACCGTTGTTGGCGCTGGTTTGATTACCGTAACCTTTAGCGCCTTGGGAGGTTTTAAAGGGGTGGTTTATACCGATTTTCTACTTTTCTTTGTTGCCATGTCCGGAGCTATAGGGGCTGCGTATTATTTGGTAAATATTCCTGAAGTGGGAGGGATTACCGCCCTTATGGCAAATGAAAACGTAGTTGAAAAATTAGCGATTCTCCCTGATTTTAGTGACCGAAAAGCATTGATAACCCTGCTGATAATCCCATTGGCCGTGCAATGGTGGAGCTCTTGGTATCCCGGTGCAGAACCTGGTGGAGGCGGTTATATTGCACAACGAATGTTGGCTGCAAAAGACGAGAACCATGCCATTGGCGCCACCTTCTTTTTTAATATTATGCATTACGCTTTAAGACCATGGCCTTGGATTTTAGTCGCCTTGGCTTCTTTGGTGGTCTATCCGGATATTGCCAGTATTTCAATGGCATTTCCTAATATAGAGGAAAGTAAATTAGGACATGATTTGGCTTATTCCGCCATGCTTACGAAACTGCCAAGCGGACTTTTAGGGGTGGTGCTTGCTTCTTTGATTGCGGCATATATGAGTACCATTTCAACACAATTAAATTGGGGCTCCTCCTACATTGTTTTTGATTTTTATAAAAGACAGATAAATCCCGACGCTACGGAGAAACAAATGGTGGCCGTTGGAAGAATATCTACCATTGTGCTTATGGTACTTAGTGCACTTTTTGCCTTGACGTTACAAAATGCATTTGAGGTTTTTGATTTATTGATTCAGTTTGGTGCGGGTACAGGATTAGTGTTCATCTTACGCTGGTTCTGGTGGCGTATCAATGCCTGGAGTGAGATTACCGCCATGTTTGCTTCGGGTATTCTCGTAATAACTTTAGCTAAAACAAGTTTGGGAGATATTTTATTTGACCCTGCCACCGGAGTATTTCCAGATTGGGCCAATTATCCTTTTATAGTTGTCGTAACTACCGCCATTTGGATGCTGGTAACCTTAATGACCAAACCGGAATCTGACGAAACCTTACGCAGTTTTTATCGAAAAACCCAACCTGGCGGTCCAGGATGGTCCAAGGTGGTTAGCAAGGCCAAGACAGATAATGAGAATATCATCGTGAATAATGATAAATGGAGTGTTCCAGCAGGGATTACGGCAATGCTTTTGGGTGTTGCGCTCATCTATTCCATTATGTTCGCTACAGGCTACTGGATTTATGGGGAAACAACATTAGCGCTAATCCTTACAGGAGTTTCTGTGCTCTCGGCATTTTTGTTGATTAAGGCATGGAACCGTATGAAAGGTAATTTGTTATAATTATGAAAGATAGAATCCTTTCCGTCGATATTTTTAGGGGGATGACCATTATCCTTATGGTCTTGGTAAATACGCCCGGCACATGGTCTAGTGTGTATACTCCTCTATTACATGCAGAATGGCATGGCTACACTCCGACTGATTTAGTATTTCCTTTCTTTTTATTTATTGTAGGAACATCTATCGCCTTCTCCTACCAAAACAAAACGATAGATTCAAGTGTCTACAAAAAGATTTCTGTTAGGAGTTTAAAACTCATAGGACTAGGACTGTTCTTAGGCGCGTTTACCATTAGTTTTCCATTTATCAAGGATTTTACAGACATCCGGTTTCCTGGAGTTTTACAACGTATTGGAGTGGTGTTCTTTTTTGCGGCCATCCTTTTTATCAATGTAAATTGGAAAACACTTTTAGGCATTACTATAGCACTCCTAGTGGGGTATTGGCTTTTAATGACTTTGGTGCCCGTTAACGGAATTGCCTCTACTTTGGATAGGGCTCCCAATAATTTCGCTAATTGGTTGGATGTTCAGGTTTTTGGATCGCATAATTACAAACCGGATTATGATCCGGAAGGTGTGTTGAGCACCATACCATCTATTGCAAGTGCTTTATTAGGGATATTTACCGGATTAATACTCACCTCTAAACAAGCCAAAAAAGCAACCATATTAATGGGTGTTGGAGGTAGTCTCTTGATTATTGGCCACCTTTGGGATATTGTATTTCCCATTAATAAAGCCTTATGGACCAGCAGCTTTGTTTTGGTTACCGCCGGATGGGCCAATCTTATATTGGCACTCATTTATTACATCACAGATGTAAGAAATGTAGCTTTTGGCAGTATTTTCAAATATATAGGAGCCAATGCAATTATCGTTTATTTTCTATCCAGCTTTATTGCAAAGATTATGGGCCAGATAAAAATAGGTGATACCTCCCTCCACGGTTGGCTCTTTGAAACTGTCTATGTTCATGATTTTATCTCAATGCAATTCTCTTCCCTGCTATACGCGTTGAGCGTGGTGCTTTTTTATAGCCTTTTGGCATATTTCTTGTACCAGAAAAGGATATTCATAAAAGTATGACCCTAGATTGGCTGTTATTTTCCAAGAGTTCTTTAGTCCTAGTTTTGTTCGTTTTTGCTTACAACCCTTCCGTTTTGGGACAGGAAGATTATCGGGACGGTTATATTGTTCGTGTAAGGAAGGACACATTGTTTGGGCAAGTCAGTAATTTTAGGCTAGGTCCTTTTGGAGGTTTAAACGAAAAGATAAAGTTTAAGGGCAAGGGCTTAAAAAGAAAGTTCGTAGCCAAGGATTTAGTGGCCTATAAAAAGGGCGACTCCCTTTACAGAAGCATGCTCCTGAATGGTAAACCCGAATTTCTTAGGTTGATTTCCGAAGGCCCGGTCTCATATTACAAATATGATTTTCAGGAACAAGGAGAACAACTTGTTCTTGACATCGACTACCTTCAAAAAGGCAATAGTCCTTTGATACGTGCTACCCAAGGTATTTTTGGACTCAAAAGAAAAAGCTTGGCATCCCTTTTCGGTGATTGCCCAGAACTAGTTGAGAGAATTCAAAACAAAGAGCTTAAATATGTTTTTGAAGTTGTTGATTTTTATAATAATTGGATTGCCAATCGACAAAAATAAAAGAACCATATGATTCTACCTTTTAGTACTACGGATTCACCACCAAAAAATGTTCTAGGCACGGCTTTGTGCGCCTGTTGTTTTGAACCCAAAACAGGGTTTTACAGGGACGGTTTCTGTAAAACGGGGGAAGAGGATTATGGCACTCATGTTGTCTGTGCCATCATGACCAAGGAATTTTTGGAATATACAAAGTCCAAAGGAAACGATTTATCTACCCCTATTCCGCAATGGTCCTTTCCCGGTTTGGTTGCTGGGGACAAATGGTGCCTGTGCATTATGCGTTGGTTAGAGGCGGTAAAGGCTGGTAAAGCACCTAAAATTGTTTTGGATGCCACCCATGAAAAGGCACTGGAGTATACGACTTTGGAGGTGTTGAAAAGCTATGAATTATCCTAGCGTTTAAATGCCCACTTCAAGAATTCGGGAAAGGCATTGGCCCAGGTAGGTAAATCGTGCTTACCGCCATTAACTTCCAGATAGGTAATGTCTCCCGGATAGGAATACCCTTTTTTCTTCAGTTCTTTAATAACATCTTGGGTATCATCAATAGCATCTATAATCCCATTGTTATTTCGATCAGCTGTTTCATCCGCAGTACCGCATTGAAACCAAAATTGTTGCCCGGTTATGTGAGGCCTATTTTTAATGACATCTAAAATAATTCTACTTCGATCTAATTTGTCTCCTTTCACATAAGCGCTATTGCGCCACCAAAAGGAACCGCTGAAAACGCCTACTTTATGAAAATATGTAGGGTGTTTATAAGCAATATCGAACGCAGACAGACCACCTAGGGACATCCCGCAAAATACCCAATCCGCCTGTTTTTCGGACAGTTTGAATGCTGTCTTTAAAAACGGGATAAACTCATTAATGATGAATTTTGAGTATTGTGCAGCTTTGTTTCCCCTGTTTTTAAAATCGGGAGTATTGCTGGTGCCGTATTCATTAAGTCGGTTTTCGTTGCAGGAAATACCAATGTAGCAAAAAGGCCGTATAGCGGTATTGGAAAAAGCGTCGGTAAGTGTTTTTTCCAGGCTCATAGCTTGGTAATCTTGACCATCGTTCATTAGAAGTACGGGAAAGGGTTGCTCACTTTTTCGGTAATTACCCGGTGCCACGAATCTAAATACGACCTTTCT
>CAYGUY010000073.1:0-18762 GCA_964353165.1 uncultured Maribacter sp. | reverse complement strand
CTGATTTGCAACGTTTTATGTTTTTAGGGGTGTCAAATGAAACCTCATGAAAAGAAATAAAAATACCACATTTGTTAAACGTGAGTTTTAGACTACCATTCAAATAAACTTGATAGTGTTTTAATAGTTAGTTGGACTTCAATTCTGGGTCTTAGAACAACTAGATTGAAGTTCTGAACTTTTAATATTGATTTCCAGAATAGCAGATTCATAGTGAGTCGCGCTTAACAGGTTGAAGATTTTTAACCTTGTTCACAACAACTTCCTTCAAAACTGGTTGGTCGCCTAAACTAAGTGAAAAGGGATAAATATTTTGGTCTATAGGATGTTATATATTTACAAGCAGTTCATCACTAAGTGTATTCGTTACAGCTTTTTATAGAGCAATAACCGGTTAACCAAAATTATCGCTAAACCTAAGAAAGGATTTTAGTTTAGATTTATCTTAATAATTTCCCTTTCCATTTTTCAAACTCAGCTCCAACGTTTTCATTGGTAGGAGGGTAGAGGCCAATAATAGTTTTCCCGTTCCGTACCTGTTCTAATACAAATTCTTCAAATAGTGTCATTTTAGTACACTCTTCTATCACTTCTTCTACCAAATGAGATGGTATAACCATGACACCATCATCATCTCCTAAAATAATATCCCCGGGAAAAACAGCAACATCTCCGCAACCAATAGGTACATTGATATCCAGAGCTTGATGTAGGGTTAGATTTGTGGGTGCGGAAGGTGTATTGTGGTACGCTGAAAAATTTAAATCCGCAATCTCCGCAGAATCTCGAAAACCACCATCGGTAACGATTCCGGCAGCTCCCCTGATCATTAATCTTGTGACCAGTATAGAGCCGGCAGAAGCAGCTCTGGCATTTTTTCTACTATCGATAATTAACACGGCACCTTTGGGACATGTTTCTACCGCTACACGTTGTGGGTGTTCAGGGTTCTTAAAAACTACAATACTATTTAAATCTTCTCTTGCAGGAATATATCGTAACGTAAAAGCTTCTCCTACCATGGTTGGCCTTCCTTTTTTTAGCGGTACGACGTCTTGTATAAATTGATTTTTCAGGCCTTTTTTAAATAAAAACGTAGCTACAGTGGCGGTACTTATGTGTTTTAGTTTTTCCCTATTGCTATTCGATAGTTTGTTCATATTATATTATGCGTTTCTGTAGGTTTCTCTTAAGAAGGCTAGGTCTTTCTTCATTTGCTTAAAGACCTCTTTTTTATCGATATTCAATCTTGTAGCGCCATGTTCCGCACCTCCTAGATCATATTCTAGATGTAAGGACACGGGAACATTGATTTCATATGTTTTAAGTAGGGAAAAGTAGCGATTAAAGTCCACCATACCTTCTCCTAATGGTGTGTTGACCGGTTTCCATTTTCCGTCTACTTGTCCCCATTTAAAGTCTTTGATTACTATAGATTTGATAAAAGGTTTTATTCTTCGCAAACCTAGCTCCCAACTATTGCCACCTTCAACTACGGCATGTCTTATATCATATTGCATGCCCATATGCTTGTTTTTCGTAGCGTCTAAAATAGGCGGTAAGTCCCAAATGGGTGCTCCTACATGATTGCCTGCGTGGTTTTGATAGCAACCGATTAATCCAAGTTTTTTATTTAACAGCTCCAGTTCTTTCGCCTGTTGCCCGTATTTTAGTTGACTTTCTGTAATGGTTTTATCTTGAGCATATTTTAACCATCCCGTACGATAATGCGTAAAACCCAACCTACCTGCTGTTTCTAAAACTGTTTTTTCTTCAGCGCTGTTCAGATCCCAAACTTCTGTTGTCATCATCCCGGGATGTACGCCATGTTTTTTCATGGCAGCAACTACCTTTGGTAAATCGTCCGTCACGCGTTCTGGTAACACGTGTCCTTTTGGCCTTACGGTTAAGTCCAACCCGTTGAATCCCATTTCTGAGGTAATCGCAGCCATGTCATTATAATCGAGAAATTGCAAGTGTTTTGAAAACAAACTAACGTTAAGTTCATCCTTTGATTCTATAACTGCATTTAAAAAGGAATTGTTAAATCCCATTAAAGGCATACTTCCTAAAGCTACAGCGGATAATTTGGTGAAGTTCCTTCTTGTCATCACTTTTTGTGTTTCTGGCTTAATCAAATACAAATTAATGTTTACTAAGGGGAATATGTGTTAAAAACTTGCGTGTTTAGCAAATATATGTATTTTTGGTAAACCAAACTGGTTAACCAGTTTAAATAAAGGAAATCTAGGTTTGCTCAGGAAACTCGCTAAAGCAACGATTTCAACTATTTATGTAAATCAATAACTGTTATACTATAGAAATGATTCAAAAAATAATATTCATTCTAAGTGCGATTTTATTCCTAATTGGCTGCGGAGAAAATACCACCAACATAGGCATCTATGTAAATGATATAGAGGAATTGAACGATGCAATAGCGAAAGCAGCTCCTGGCGATGAAATTGTTATGGCAAATGGTGATTGGACGGATGTTCAAATCCGGTTTGTAGGTTATGGAAATGAGAAAGATCCCATCACATTAAAAGCAGAAACTGCCGGCCAAGTTCGTATCAACGGAAAATCCGATTTGAAACTTGGCGGCGAATACTTGATAGTAGATGGTTTGTATTTTACAAAGGGCTCATCTCCTTCAGGGGCAGTAATCGAGTATGCCATTAATCAAGATACAGTTGCTAATCATACCCGTATTTCGAATTCCGTAATCCTAGATTACAACAAAGCCCAGAGAAACGAGACAGATCTCTGGGTACTTTTAAAGGGTCGCCACAATGAATTGGACCATTGTTACATTGCCGGAAAATCCAATAGAGGACCAACGGTAAGGGTTGATTTGGAGGGAAATAGAAATATCAAAAACTACCATAAAATCACGAATAACTATTTTGGCCCAAGACCCCCCAAAGGCGGGCCAAGTGCAGAGACAATTCAGATAGGTAATAGTTTTACGTCTATGGCGCCTAGCCATACCCTAGTGGCTAATAATTTCTTTAATAAGTGTAACGGAGAAGTGGAGGTTATTTCAAGCAAAACCAATTTCAATGAGTTTAGAAACAATGTTTTCTATAAGAGTGAAGGTTCTTTGGTGACACGGCACGGAAATTATTGTATTATTGATAGCAATTATTTTATTGGTGATAGTAATTCTGAGCAGATCGGTGGCGTTCGTTTAATAGGCACAGGACACAGGGTAACAAACAATTATTTCTACAATTTAAAGGGGAAGATTTTTAGGAGCCCTCTTGCGGTTATGAACGGTATTCCAAAATCACCGCTTAATCGTTACATACAGGTTACGGATGTCGTAGTCGCTCATAATTCTTGGATAAATTGTACAGCGCCCTTACAATTTGGAGTGGGGTCTAATGTGGACCAAAAAGCGGTGCTTCCTGCTTCCGAAATTAGGTCGGAAAGACCAATTCGCACCATTGTGGCAAATAATCTTGTCTATAATACCACTGGCGATAAGGAACCTATAATTGCCCACGACTCCTTAGATGGAATCAGTTTTAAAAGTAATCTAATAAACAATCAAAGTGGATCGTTCGATTATGATTCTGGATTTCTTCAAGAGGACTTTACCCTTGTTGAACTCGAGGAAAATGTATTAGTTCCAACGAATAATTTAACTGATTTTAAATTATATAATGGTTTTGAATTTGACCAGATTAAAGAAGACTTGTTTGGTAATTCGCGTACAAAAACAAATTCAGTTGGAGCTATAGCAAACGCATCAGTTCCGAAGCCCAATTTAATGGACGTATCAAAATACGGTCCTGACTGGTACACTTTAAACGACTCAGAAGAAATTAATGCTAAAACGCATGCTGCAGCTACTTCGGCCGAATTGGAAAAGGCCGTTCAAAATGCGCAAAGTACTGATACTATAATTTTGACCGCTGAACGATATGAAATGAAATCCCCATTAAAAATCGATAAAAAACTAACCATAAGATCTGCTGATGCCAACAACAACGTTACTATTGTATACAAGGGTGCGGCAGAAACTCCTGCTTTTGAAATGAATCCCAAAGGGCAGCTTATCCTTGAAGGCATCAACTTAAAGGGAACGGGAAGTCAATATGGATTTGCAAGCTTGCAACGTAATATGTCGAGTTTATATAATTTGAAGGTTATCAATTCAGAAATATCGGATTTTGATTATGTATTAAAAGGATACAAATATTCGTTCTCGGAGTACATTGAATTTACGTCTACGAACATTAAGAATTGTACAAATGGTTTGGAGTTGGCAGCAGAAGATGATGACCGTGGCGATTACAATGCAGAAAACATCTTTATTGACAATTGCACTTTTGATGGTGTGGATAAAAACGTTATCAACTATTATAGAGGAGGTTATGATGAGTCTACCGTTGGGGGTAATCTGATTGTGACCAACAGTACGTTCACACAATGTGGTGCTAATGAAAAAAGCGGTATTTTGCTTAATACCTATGGCATCATCAATGTAGACCTTTCAAATAATACATTTGTAGGAAACAAAGTGAAACTAGTGGCTCGTCTTTGGGGGGCAAAGAATAATACCTACGCTAACAATAAAATACAAAACTCCGGGGAATTGGTTGTTGAAGAAAATCTTCCGCTTAAGATGATGTACTGATAGCCCTAACAAAAACTTTTACTTGATTAGTACTTTAACGACCAAAAAATTAGTGATTAAGGATTAAACAGGGCTATTTTTTGTTAAAAATTTGTGAGTCTTACAAATAACTGTATTTTTGGTAAACCAAACTGGTTAACCAATTTTAAGAACTTGATAATTAGTCCAAATTCTAAATAGCTGATACAATTGAGAAAGTGAAGTTAAAAATCGTTCTTACTTTTAATTGTTACCAATACAAAACATAATATGATCAATAGGATAAAAAAATCAAGTTTTTTCAACTATTCACTTACAGCGGTGTCGGTCTTACTGCTTACTGGTTGTGGTGATACGAGGAAAAAGCAAAACGACACAAAGGAGAGTGAGGAGTCAGCTATGAGCACCAAAGCAAACGACATCATTCCATTTTTTCAACATTGGAATTTGATTTTAGGTGATGGTTCTAATGTAGGACAAGCAACGGATTACGAGAATACCGATTACTTCTACACGGCAGAAGATGATAATGGGGCTTGGGTCGTATTTAAGTCCCCAAATACCGGCAGTACCCACGGCTCATCTAACAATACTAGAACGGAGTTGGCACAATTAAAAAAATGGACGCCTATGACGGAAGCCAATATGAAAGCTACTCTAAAGGTAATGAACGTCTCAACCACCGGTGATGCTCGTGTTGCGGCTACATACTCTGTGGTGGTCGGGCAGATTCATAGTGCAGATGGGCATGAGAACGAACCGCTGAAAATCTTCTATAAAAAATTTCCCGGCCATACCAAAGGTTCTGTTTTTTGGCATTACGAAATCAACACAGCTGGGGATGACAATTCAAAAAGATGGGATTATTCCTATCCCATTTGGGGTTATGACTTTTCAGTTGTTGGTTCCGATAAGAATATCTATCCGCCAGAACCAGAAGATGGCATTGCTTTAGGGGAAGAATTTAGTTATGAAGTGGATATTAAAGATGGTATGATGCATCTTACCTTTACTAGTGAAGGGCATGAAACCAAAACATTTACCAAAAATCTTATTTCCTCTGAATATGCGGAACCTTCAAATATACCGGAACAAGTAAAGCAACTGTTCGTTCCTATTGGTCAAGATGGTGTAGAACGTAAAACTGCCTATTCCGGCGAGGGGCTCTTTTTTAAATTGGGAACCTACAACCAAACGAACGGGAAAGACCCAAAAGTGAATAAAGTTTGGTGCTCCGGAGCCGAAACACATGGTGGTGACCTTCAAAAGCAGTATGCGGATGGTAATTATGCAGAAGTTTGGTTTAAAGAAGCTAATATTACGATCAGCGATGATGCGTATTCCAACGCTGGTTATTTTGAAGCAAACGATGGTTTGAGTACTAAAGTGGCATATCCAAATGAGGTAATTCCTTTTATGGGTAAATTCAAAATATTGCTGGGCGATGGAACTACTGTGGAAGATATTACGGAGTTCGAACACAAAGATTTTTTCTATACGGTTATTGATGGCACAAGGCGATGGGTAGTCTACAAAACGCCAAACTCGGGAGTCACTTCAAAAAACAGCAGTAATACCAGAACGGAATTGCACGAAAAAAGGGAATGGACACCTGAACAAGGAGGGAGGTTCACGGGTACCTGTAAGGTGATGCAAGTTTCCACCTCTGGCGATGCAAGAGTTGCGGCCTCCTATTCTGTAGTTATTGGACAAATACATAGTGGTGAAGGGCATGAGAATGAACCTTTGAAAATATTCTATAAAAAATTCCCGGGCCATACCAAAGGCTCTGTATTCTGGAATTATGAAATTAACACGGCTGGTGATGATAATTCTGGAAGATGGGATTATTCCACCGCAGTTTGGGGAGATGATATGTCGGTTATTGGTAAAGCTAAAGACGCACCTCCCGCAGAACCTATTGACGGAATAGAATTAGGAGAAGAATTCAGTTATGAAGTAAATGTTTATGATGGGATTATGTACCTCACGTTTAAAAGTGATGGTCATGAAACGAGAATATTTACCAAAAATCTCATCTCATCTGAGTACGTGAACAAATCAGATATACCGGCTCAAACACAAGAACTATTTGTACCTATTGGACAAGATGGCACCGAACGGGCTACTGCCTACAGTGGAGAGTTGGGTTATTTTAAGCAGGGCGCCTATAACCAAACCAACGGTAAAAGTTATGAAACCAACAGGGTATGGTCAGCAGGCGCTGAAACCTATGGTGGTGATATCGCAAAACAGTATGAAAATGGCTGTTATACCGAAGTTTGGTTCAGAGAGGCTACCGTGGGGCCAGGTGTTCCAAATAAGTGAATTACCTGGGGGCAAGCCCGCGAGCCATTGAAAGGAAAATCAAGTTTAATTTCGACGCAAGCGTGGGTGCATTTAAATCTCGATTATCGAGTAAATAAGAATTGCAAGTATAACGAATCAAGAACAATAAAGAATGAAACGATTTAGTGAAAAGTACATAATTACAAAAAACATGGACTGGGAAGAACTCGGTGGAGGCGTATCAAGAAAATTTTTGGGTTATGATAACCAGATCATGATGGTAAAAGTGAAATTTGAAAAAGGAGCATTAGGTGCACCTCACCAACATTTTCATACCCAAGCTACCTATTGTGTTTCAGGTAAGTTTGAATTTGAAATAGACGGGGAAAAGAAAATTGTTGAGGCAGGAGACGGCGTTTATATTGAACCTAATTTATTGCATAGTGCCGTTTGTTTAGAAGAAGGAATGCTGATTGACACCTTTAGCCCGGTACGGGAAGATTTCTTAAGTGGTGATGCGGTTTCCTATTTTGGAGATAAGGCATAAGGGTGAGTTATGAGTTATGAAAAAGAAATATTCCAAACTTTTAAACCCATAAACTCCTAAACTTTCTTTTAGAATTGAATTACGCTACCAAACTAAAAATACTATGAAAAACAAACTAGCCGGAAAAAATGTACTCATCACCGCGGGTGCACAAGGAATAGGGGAAGCAATTACCAGACATTTTATAGATAGCGGTGCCAATGTGGCCATCCACTATTTTTCCAGTTCCGATACTGCTGATCAGTTGACTGAATACGCAATTGGCAAAGGTCAAAAGGCGATTGCCATAAACGGTGACCTCACAAAAGAAATTGATGCCAACACTCTAGTTCAAAAAGCAGTACAAGAATTAGGTGGGTTGGATATCCTTATAAACAATGCCGGTTCGCTTGTAGCCCGCAGAATGCTAGGTGATATGGATCTGGAATTTTGGAAAAAGGTAATGGACATCAACCTAACTTCCATGATGTTCGTGACAAAAGCTGCGGTGGTCCATCTTGCGAAAAATGACAACAGTAGTATTGTTAATTTGGCATCCCTAGCCGGGCGTAAAGGGGGACATCCCGGTTCGCTTGCGTATTCTACGAGTAAAGGTGCTATTCTAACGTTTACAAGAGCCCTCTCTGCCGAGTTAGGTCCTAAGGGCATACGAGTCAACGCCGTTGCACCGGGTCTTATTTTGGGGACTTCCTTTCACAACACACATACGACAAAGGAATCGGCAGCGGCCACAACGGCGGGCATTCCGATACAAAGAGCAGGTAATGCCGATGACGTAGCACGTGTAGTACTATATCTTGGAACTGAATACGATGGCTTTATCACCGGAGCTACACTAGATATTAATGGTGGGGTGTATAACATGTAGTTGCTTACCTAACTCAAATTGTGCGGCATACCCGGCCAAGGAGTTGCTGAAGTTTTAAACAGGGCCAATGCACGCTTGTCTTCTCTTCTTAAGGTTCCCCGTAGTCGGGTAGCAGGGATTATAACTATTTTTTTGGGTAGGTTAAAACCGTGTTAAATGTTAGATTGGCAATATTAAATTCGTGTTTTTGATTCTTTCTCATTTATTCAAATCATAAAACATAGAATTAATTTTTATTTAACAAAGTAATAACATATATTTGGTAAACCAAATTGGTTAACCAATATGGAAAACCAATTAATCAATACTCAACCGTATGAACTATAAAATGAAAACGAACCATGGAACCCTAGAATAAAAAACAAAAAAAGGACAGGTGCACGCCCGTCCTTTCCAAAAATCTGATTACTTCATTTCGAAGGGAAGTAATATTAAAGACACGTAAAAATTACTATATACACATCTTTTTCAAAGTTATGAAAATTCATTGACTTAGATTCTATGTGCTATCAAGTAAGTTATTAAACACTAGTGTGATTTTGCTATATCACATAAAATAACCTCGGTAATTTCCGATTGATATCATTAATTAAACACAAGCACAAATGAACTTAAAATTTAAACTAACTTTTATTGCCCTGTTGCTAGTCAACATTGCATTATTTGCTCAAGATTCATACAGTGTCTCCGGTACTGTTGTGGACCAAGGTAATGTTCCTTTGCCGGGCGTAAATGTCGTGGTTATGAACACGACGCGGGGAACGCAAACCGATTTTGATGGGAATTTCAGTATTTCTGTAACAGAGTCTGATGCACTCCAATTTTCCTACTTGGGGTATACTTCTCAAATAATCGTAATGACTGGTAGTGCCACTATAAATTTAACGATGATAGAAGACGCCAGCCAGTTAGATGAGGTGGTCGTTGTAGGTTATGGCACCCAGAAAAAATCAACGGTAACCGGCTCTATTTCTAAAGTGGTTAATGAAACTTTAGATCAAATTGCTGTTTCTAGGGTTGATGACGCTCTTATCGGTCAAGTATCCGGTGTTAACATTCAAGCTACCAATGCTGAGGCAGGGGGAGCACCAACTATTACCATTAGAGGTGTTGGGTCCGTAACGGCTGATTCCGGCCCTGCTTTAGTGGTCGATGGTATCGTGGTGAGTTCAGATTTTCTTGGAAACATTGATATGAACGATGTGGAATCGTTTGAGATACTTAAAGATGCTGCCTCGGCTTCTATATATGGTAGTGAGGGTGCGAACGGTGTTATTTTGATTACTACTAAAAAGGGTAGGGCGGGTAAGACTAAATTCAGTTACCAAACCTATACAGGTTCTAAGCAAGCTCACGGAAGTGATGATTACAGAAAGAGCGTTGCAGATTGGGCTCGTGTAGAGCAAGCGGCAACAGGAACACTTTCAGGTGAAACGCTTTATGCGCAACAGATTGTGCAAGCAACAGGTGTTGATAGAGATTGGCAAGATGTATTTTTTAATGGTGGTAACGTTACTAGTCACTCTCTCTCTGCAAGAGGTGGGTCAGAAAATTCAACTTTCAGTGCTTCACTAAGAGCTTTGCATGATGAGGGAGTTGTAATCACTGACGACTATAAATTGTACACTGCTAATTTGAAATTTGACACTAAGATTGGGAAAAAATTAAAGTTTGGTCTTACGGCATCCCCTTCTTACACAAAACAAAGAAGGTTGCCTACTTCTATACATAACCCAACAAGACAATCCCCGTGGTTGCCTATTTATCACACAGAAGAATCCTTACAGTTTATTAATCGCGATGTGTATCCAGATGTTGGAGTAGGCGATTACTTTTGGGAAAATCATTTAGAGAATAGGGATTATGATAATGACGGTAATACAGAAAGACCAAGAACTTCAGGTGATTCCAATCCTTATCAACAATATGTGGAGCGGCAGCATTATGAATACAACACCAAATTATTTGGCTCAACTTATCTAAGTTACAAGTTGGCAGATGGTCTAGTAGCTAAAACTTCTTTAGGTGTAACCTTGGAGCAGAGGACAAGAGATCGATATGACGGTGTAAACCATCATGCGGCTGGTGCCAGTAGGTCTAATTACTATTTGCAGAACAGGTTTCGTAAAAGACTTGTTTCCGATAACACGTTAAACTATAATAAAACATTCGGTAATAACCATGAGCTTGGTTTGTTAGGTGGTCTAACAGTACAACAACGCACAAGTGAAACTAGCGAGGTAGAAGGTAGTGGTTTTACAACTGATCGGCTTAGAAATATACAAGGTGCCAATCCTGATAATACTACAGTTTTTCAATCGAACACTGAGTTAAAGAAAATTGGAATGTTCGCAAGGTTAAACTATGCGTACAAAGACAAGTATCTGTTTAATGCGTCTTTTAGACGAGATGGAAGTTCTGTTTTTGGCTTAGATTCTAAATGGGGTAACTTCCCTTCGGTATCTGTAGGTTGGAATGTGGCTAAGGAAAATTTCTTATTGGACAGTGATGCGGTAAACAATTTGAAGTTTAGAGCTAGTTATGGTTTTACAGGTGCAGAAAATTTTAATGTTGGTGATGAAGTTGTAAATGCATGGCCATACTTGGCCTTATTACAGAATAGTAATGCCATTGTAGACGGTAATATTGCTTCAGGGATATCTCCTTTGAATATAGCCAATGCTTTATTGCAATGGGAGGCTTCAGAAGAATTTACTGTTGGACTGGATTATGGTTTTTGGAATAATAGAATTACAGGATCAATTGACTACTACCAAAGAAATAGTGACGAATTATTGTTAGAAAACCCAGTTTCTTACGTTACCGGATTCAATAGTGGTATTGTAAATTTAGGGGAGGTTCAAAACAGAGGATTTGAATTTGAGCTACGAACTAGAAATATTTCCAACGAGAAATTTCAATGGAATACTACTTTTGTAGCCTCTACCAACCAAAATGAATTATTGAGTTTTGGGGACTCAAACAATGCTTTAATAGAAGATACCTACGGTAGAAATTCTCAATGGATTAATAGAATAGGGGAGCCAATCTCAGCTTTCTGGGGTTATGTAGTGGATACAGAGGCTTTTAATGAAACTGAGTTTAGAACTACTTATGTGGATAATCCATGGAACAGAATAAACGGACAATCTCAAGATACCGTAGTACTAGATTTAAATGGTGATGGTATCATAACTGCAGAAGACAAGACGGTACTTGGAGACCCTTATCCAGATTTGATTTATAGTGTTACCAACCAATTTAAGATTGGGCAGGTTGATTTTTCTATTCAATTGCAAGGTAGCTTAGGAGCACAGGTAAATAATATAGGTGACGAATATTTCTACAATTGGTTTGGAAATCAAACCAGAAGCGGAGGGGCTTTACAGGCCGTTGCAGACGGGCTTGTTCCCGATGCTTCCTTCATTCAAGAAAAGGTTTTGACTAGTGAGGTAATAGCTAGTGCAGATTATTTCTCGTTACGAAATTTAAATATCGGCTATAATTTTGATGCAGATTCTCTTTCAAAAATTGGTTTGTCCGGACTAAGGGTGTATGCTACAGGACAAAACCTTTTGTATGTTACGGCTGATGATTATCATGGTTTCAACCCTGAACATGACGATAATGGTGATCCTAGAGCTTTTGGTTCGCAAAGAGCTGGAACCCCTATTTTTAGAACAGTAACATTAGGCCTTAATATTGATTTTTAATAAAAAAATAGAATTATGAAAAGCATAAAATATGTAGCATTCACTCTAGCGGCGTTTTTGGCCTCTTGTGATGCAGACGAGTTTTTAAATCCGATACCTGATACTGTAGTGGTAGAGCAATCGTTTTATCAAACAGATGCCGATGTGGAGGCTGGTCTTCTTGGAGTTTATGATGCCTTGCAAGGTGTTAATGACAATACTGAGGGCAGTGAGGCTAATTTTAATAGAGGTGTTCAGTATGAGCACTTATTAACCGAGCACCGATCCGATAATACGCGAAATCAAACTTTGGAGGGCTCAAAAGCAGATTTTGATAGGTATGTAATTGAGGCGGTTAATGTAGAAGTAGAGGATTATTATGCATCTATGTACGAAGTTATATTTAGAGCCAATAATGTTTTGAATTTTATTGATATCGCTGATGAAGTTAATCAAGCAAAATATACTGCTGAGGCTAAATTTTTAAGAGCATACGCTTACTTTAAGTTAGTACGGTTATTCAGTGATATTCCTTTGGTTACAGAGGTAGTGATTGCAGCAGACAAGGAGGCTATTTTTACAAGAATCTCAGAGGAACTCATATATGCCCAAATTGTTGAAGATTTACAGGAAGCAGTTAACGTATTGGATAATGCGTTTAAGTCTAGGGCATCCAAAGCGGCAGCTCAAGGCCTGTTAGCAAAGGTGTATATGACTCAGCCAACTCGTAATTATGCTGGGGCAAAAGTTTTATGCGAAGCCATTATTGCTAGTGGTACATTTAGCTTGCAGGATAATTTTTCAGACGTGTTCTATAATGAATTGAATGATGAGATTATTTTTACCATTCAATATGAAGCAGGAAATCCCCTTGAAAGTCAAGGTTTTTCAGCTGAGTTTACGTCAACCGTGCGTCAAGGAGCAGACGATGGACAAAATATAGTAAACGATAACTTAATAGCAGATTTTCTGGCTTTTGGTGGAAACCGTACGGAAGTATCTTTTATTACTTTCCCCACGAGGAGCGAAGTAACCAAATTCCTGCCATTAGGATCAGATATTTCCGTTTTCCCACCAACGTATGGGGATAATGCACGTAATGCCGGGAACGACTATATAGCATTGCGTTATGCGGATGTTTTGTTAATGCATGTGGAAGCAGCAATCGGAGCGGGTACCAGTACCACGGATGCAGGTGCGCTGCAATCTTTTCAAGAAGTGAGGGACAGAGCGTTTCCGGAAAGTGCACCTAATGTCGTTTCAAGCGTATCAAAAGAGGAGCTGTTAATAGAAAGGCGGGTAGAATTGGCTTTTGAAAATCAGCGTTGGTTTGATTTGCTCAGATTTGGAGTTGCGGATGAAGAATTGAGGGACCATGCTCTTGAAATGGGATACATATTTACTACAACAGACTTATTGTTGCCGATTCCAGCGAGAGAAATCAATTTAAGCGGAGGCCTTTTAACACAAAATCCAGGGTATTAATTTTAAATAAAAACTATGAAATTTACAGTAAAATTATTGGGTAAAACCAAACTGTTGCTTTCCATGTTGGTTACCAGCTGCATCATTGTAAGCTGTGTTAACGACGGGCTCTTTAGGGATGATTTGCCGGGAGCAAATTCGAAAGCTGATGAAATTTTTCCAGAAGCCAATTTTTCTTATGCATCATCTTCAGATGATTTTAGGACTATTAATTTTAGCAACTTATCAAATGAAGCTGGCACATTTATTTGGGACTTTGGGGATGGTAATACGTCAACGGATCAAAACCCTTCATTTACATTTGATGGGGGTGAAGGTACATACACGGTTACGCTAACTGCTACGGATGGTAATGGTATATCAGAGATTATCACAATTGATGTTTTGGTAGTAGAAGGGCCATTTCAACCAATTATAATAGAACCGGGGTTTGAAGATGGCATGCTGCCAAATGGAGCTGGTGGTGACGGAAGGGACTCATGGAGAAATAGTGATTTGGGTGGTGTTATTCAGATTACCGGGTCCCCTGTAACTTTTGGTGATCAAGGTGCTAAGTTGCCTGTTCCTGCGGGAGACCGAATTGGATACCAGGAAATTGTAGTAGAGCCAGACACCAATTACGATCTTGCTTTTTGGTACACCATGCTTAGTGGCTCAGCTGACCCTTCGATTACGGTTTCCGTGTTGGGTGTTACACAGAATGGCGGTACGTTCACCACCTTGGAAGAGGTTGCAGCCGGCACCATAGCCTCAGTAACGGTTACAGATGATGAAGATCCAGATGTTTATGTGCAACAGCAGTTGTCCTTTAATTCTGGAGAAAATAATTCGGTGGCTATTTTCTTCACAAATGGAGAGGTTGAGGCTAGACTTGATGATTTCACAATTGATATAGGAGCTGCTGGTGCAGTACCTCCTTCTGCTGGTTTTACTTCTAAGCAAAGTGAAACTAACTTTTTAGAGTATACGTTTACTAATTCATCAACAGGTGCGACTAGTTTTGAATGGAATTTTGGAGATGGTAATACATCAACGGAAGAAACGCCTACGCATGTTTATGCATCCGCAAATATGTATACCGTTACGCTTAAAGCTACAAATGATACTAATTTGTCCACGGAATTGACTAAAACTATAAGTATTCTAGCTCCAGTAACCGCAGCTTTTACCTCTCAGGTAGATGCTAATGACTATAGAACGTTTATGTTTATGGATGCTTCAGAAGGGGCGGAAACACTTTTATGGGAATTTGGAGATGGTTTTCAGTTTACAGGGATGAACCCTTCACATACATACGCTGAAGACGGTATTTATACTGTTACTTTAACTGCAACGAGTATCACTGGTAATACGGATGTAGAGACGGAAGAACTAGTAGTATCCGAAGGATTTGTGGTGCAAGTGCTTAATGGTACGTTCGATGAATTTACAGTAAATACAGGAGATAATGCCGATGCTTGGGATATGACTCCAAATAGCACAGTTGTAGACAATGATGGAAATACCATTGATAGCCCGTATGATCCTCTTTGGGACAATGGAGCTTTGGATAGTTGGCTAGAAGGCTTTTATGGCGATGGCAGTGAACAAGCTGGATCCACTAGTGATGGTAATAACGGTACTAGAGGAGCAAAGTTGGATGAGAAAGGACGTCGTTTGTATCAGGTAGTTACAGTTCAGCAAGGAGAAACATATACGTTCTCAATTGATGCAATGGCTACTGCTGCAGGGATAACGTCCGAGGTGTTTATTTTAAATACCGAAATTCCGGATGAGACAGGTATTAATGCATCTACATCAGACTCGGCTATTGATGCCTACTTTGCAATTCCTAATATTTTTGATACTAATGGTGCCGTGTATGCAACCAGTACGTTCCAATTTACTGCATCGACAAATCAAATTGTTATTTATGTTAGGAATGTGGATGTAATAGATGGTCCGGCTGAGGCTTTCTTTGATAACATCATAATTTCACAAGACTAAAGGATTACAAGAGATAGTTAAGATTAATAATACCACCCAGTCTCAGAATTTGGGACTTGGTGGTTATTAAATAGTTTAGAAATAAAATTAGAATGGTGTACCCTTTTTTAAATCATTCTATCTTTCCATTAATTCTTAAAATGAAAATATTTAAAAGAAAATATTTATTGCTTCTTTTCCTAGCTTTTTTAACGGCTAATGGTACTGCACAAGATAGTAAGAGTAACGGAGTAGAATTGGACTCATATATAGAAGGAAGGAAGAAGAACAGTAAGAAGAATAAAAGGATTAAGCTAGCTAAGATTGATTTAAGCCATTGGAAGGTTACTATACCTGAAGGAAAAGGAAAAGGAGGAGCAATAAGTGTTTCTCCACCTGAAATTCTGGATTATGCCAATAATGAAGCTCTTAAACCGTTTATGTATAATGACTCCATATCCGGGGCGCTTATTTTTTACGCCTATCCAACTGATGCGACGACTGCAAATACAAAGTATTCAAGGTCTGAACTGAGGGAACAAATGGAGCCAGGAAATGACAATGTAAATTGGACCTTTAATCAGGGAGGAATCTTGACCGCTAAAATGGCTATGGATGAAGTTTCAAGAGCCAAAGACGGCAAGTATCATAAGGTAATTATTGCACAGATACATGGTAGGTTAACAAATGAGCAACGTAACTTAATTGGGCAAAAGGATAACAATGCGCCACCTATTTTAAAAATTTACTGGCAAGATGGAAAAATTCGAGTAAAAACGAAGGTTTTAAAATATTCTGGAGTTGATGGCATAGGAATTCTTCATGAAGATGCTTGGACGGATGATAAAGGAAAAAACTTTGAACAGGAAGTTGGCTTTAAAAAGTTTACGATTGAGGTAAAGGTTTCACAGGGCAAAATGGTCGTTTCTCTTAATAATGCTGAATTTTTCGTTTATGATGATTCGAATATAAAACGATGGGGGATTTTTGAGAACTACTTTAAAATTGGAAATTATTTTCAGTCAAGGGATGAAGGCAGTTTTGCTAAGGTAAAGCTATATGAACTTAATGTTGAACATCAATAGACTTCAACTAAAAGAATGAGGAATAATTTAATTTAAAATATAAATGAATCAATTGATGTTAAGACTAGGATTTGTTTTAATACTTTTTTTTTCTTTGATTTCGTGTAGCAGTGATGCTAAAGAGGAAGAAGTAGAGGAAATACAAAAAGAGCAAGTAGAAATAGATGACCCAATTGAGGAGGATGAAATAGCAGGACCTTTTATCCTTCCTGATATTGATTTAAATAATTGGAAAGTTACACTACCTATTGGTAGTCCAACCGAGGTTGAGCCGCCAGAGATATTAAATTACGCTACTAATGAGCTTTTAAAGCCATTTATGTTCAACGATTCCGTAAATGGTGCACTAGTGTTTTATACTTACCCCGGGTCAACTACCACAAATACATCATATTCTAGAACCGAGTTGAGGGAGCAAATGGTTCCAGGTAGCAATTCAACTAATTGGACCTTTGTACAGGGCGGTAGTATGAAAGGATCACTATCCATGGATGAAATTTCAAAAGATAACGATGGGGATTTCCATAGGACCATGGTCATGCAGATTCACGGTAGATTAACAAATCAACAGCGAGATTTAATAGGTGAAAACGACAATAATGCACCTCCTGTTTTAAAAATTTATTGGCAGGATGAAAAGGTTAGGGTTGTAACAAAACAATTAAAAAATGTAAATGCTTCCGACTTAGAAATTTTGTCTACAGAGGCTTGGGAAGACGGCGAGAGTTTTACATTTTCTGAAAATGTTGGATTTGAAAAATTTACCGTTGAAATAAAGGTATCGGAAGGAAGGTTAGAAATAATTTTAAACGACGATACGTCTAAGGTTTTTGAAAATATTCACATGGAAAAATGGGGCGTTTTTGAAAATTATTTCAAAGCCGGAAATTATTTACAAACAATAAATGAAAATGCATTTGCAAGGGTTAAGTTCTACGATTTGGTCGTTGAACATTAAGTAAGTTTTAAGTTAGTTATTTTTAACATTTTACCGGCTCATTGATTGGGCCGGCTAAAATGTAACCATAATGGACGATAGTCCACCTTTTACAGACGATTGTTTACTTTGACGCTTTTTCAAATCGATTTTATTGGCTAATTTTAACAAACCAATCTGGTTAACCAATTTCAGCTTAGGTAGTAGTACTATGAAAATAGAAATTCTTACAAGAAACGAAAACCAAGAGATTCAAAATGAGATCATCGGTAAGATGAGAGATTTGATGAATCTGAAAAATCTTGAACCTGGGGATAAGCTTCCGTCCGAGCGAATGCTTTCAGAAAAATTTGAAGTGAGTAGAACTAATGTACGTGAGGCTATTCAGAAACTAGAGTTCTACGGTATATTGAAATCAAAACCACAAAGTGGGACTTTTGTGGCGGATATTGGCCAAGTTGCCATGAACGGTATGATGGAGGATATTTTGCGATTGGACAATCCAGATTTTAAGTCCTTGGTTGAAACTAGAATTTTACTGGAATTAAAAACAGTACGACTCGCTGCGCAAAGAAGAACCGATAAGGATTTGATTCAAATGCAGCATGCATTAGAAGCTTACAGTAAAAAAGTAAAGAATGGAGAAGATGCAGTACAAGAAGATTTGCTTTTTCATTTAGCAATAGCTAAGGCTAGTGGTAATAGTACTATGAACACGTTTATGTTGATTATAACACCAGAGATTATCACCAATTTTGAAAAGTACCATGTTTGCGATAAAGGTTTGGCAGTAAGAGGAGTTCAAGAACACCAAGAAGTTTTTGATGCAATTAAAGCCCAAGACCCGCAGTTGGCAAAACAGAAAATGAAAATACACTTTAAAACCTTGTACCAATATTGTTATAATGTTTAAAACAAAAAATAGAAGATAAAATTGCACGGTTTTATCGATCTAGATAAAAAAAGAAGGGAAAGAATACTTAAAAAATTAACTAACTACTTCCGTTGTACCGCATGATTCCAATGTAGTACTTCTAGAATCTTTTAGCCAAAATTTTAAGTGTTACATCAACTCGGGTATTATGCTCGAATAGAATCGTATCGTCTTAAAATAATATAAATCACACCAATCTAAAAGTGCTATGTCAAAACAAAGGGATACCAAGGTAGGAGGACTCAGATGGTGGATTATAGCATTAATATGCTTAGCTACCGTAATTAATTATATTGATAGAACTGCTTTTGGTGTTATGTGGCCAGAAATGGGTAA
>CAYGUY010000072.1:0-18794 GCA_964353165.1 uncultured Maribacter sp. | reverse complement strand
AAAATTTTACTGTTCCTTTACTCATTGTAATGTAATTTAATTTATAATACTAATTAGTAAACAAAGATGATGCCATTAATCGGACTTACAACATATTTAAGCAGTTATTTTAATAACTATCCTAGAAAACATCATATAATTCTTTAGAAAAAATGTTGTAAACATTAAGAATTAGCTAAATATACTCCTCAAAGAGGATTAAACAAAACCTGTTCACCAACTACATACATAAGGCAATATCTGCTTAAATCCTTAATAATACTGGTGAAAAAATTGAGTTTATTACCATTTTTATATACCGCTAATAACCATTTTTATCCTATGGGAATTATCAGTACAAACGTATACCTAGTTCCTTAGGCACTATCGAATCGCTAGTCCCTTTAAAACCATTAAAGTAGGCGGTCAGCTAGCATGCTGAGATATATTAAAACACAATTATTCCTATATTCGTTAACAATTGATATGTAACGAGATAGTTGCCCTCTAAAACTTAAATTTATGAAAGCCACTTTAACAATTTCTATTGTTGCCTTGCTATTCTGTATAACGTCTCCACTATTGGCGCAAGACGATTACCACTACCAAACCGATTTCTCTATTGAAACTTTTCAGAAACGTAGATTAAAAGTTTTAGATGCTATAGGAAATAATTCAATTGCTCTCGTTCAAGGTGCCTCTGGGCACGCGGGGTTTAGCGTCTTTAGACAGTCGAATACATTCTATTATTTAACGGGCTTAGAATCTGACCATGCATACCTATTGCTAAATGGTAAAAACAAACAAGTAACTTTATATGTACCGCACAGAGACAAAGGCAGAGAACAAGGTCAAGGAAAAATTCTTTCTGCTGAAGATGAAGAACTAGTAAAGCAACTTACCGGTGTAAACCATGTTAAAGGCTATGAGTTTTTAGCTTCAGACTTACTAAGAACAGGACTAATAAAGGCAGACGCCCCCACATTATACACCCCACTTAGTCCAGCTGAAACGGGTAATGACAGTAGAGATGAGCTATTATATGGTCAAGCACGTACAGCTGCGGACCCTTGGGATGGAAGAGTATCCAAGGAGTCCTTATTCATTGATAAATTAACTTCCCAGTTTCCACAATTTCAAATTAACGATCTTTCTCCAATTTTGGATGAAATGCGACTGATAAAAAGTAAAGAAGAAATCTTACTTATTAGGAAAGCAACACAGATTGCAGGATTGGGAATTATGGAATCAATGCGTTCTACAGAACCCGGTATTTACGAATATCAATTAGATGCTGCCGCCAAATATATTTTCTATTTAAATGGTGCACGCGGGGATGGTTATGCATCTATCATTGGCGGAGGGGCCAATGCATATATGGGACATTATTTTCACAAAACGGATATACTTAATGATGGTGATTTGGTACTTATGGACTATGCCCCTGATTATCGATATTATACTAGTGATGTAACTAGAATTTGGCCAGTAAACGGAAGGTTTGATTCCTCACAAAAAGCGTTATACAACTATATTGTAGCCTACCGAGATGCCTTGTTCAAGCATGTAAAACCAGGTGTTACGTCAGATGAAGTGTTGGATATGGCAGCTAAAGAAATGAATGAATACCTAAAAGGAAAAACCTTTGAAAAACCGCATTATTTAAAGGCAGTAAAAGAAGGAATTAAATTTAGAGGACATTTTCAACATCCCGTGGGGATGGCAGTTCATGATGTGGGCATTGTCCACAGAACGCCTTTGAAAGCAGGAATGGTTTTTACCATTGACCCTATGATTTGGATTCCAGAAGAACGATTGTATATTCGAATAGAAGACATGGCCCTTGTCACAGAAACTGGAGTAGAGAATTTAAGTGAATTTGTACCTTCTTCAATTGAGGACGTGGAAAAGACGATTAGAGAAACAGGGCTTATAGAATTTAGACCTGCTACAGCGCTTCCTTTTAAAAACCAATAGAAACGATCACAAAATCTACTCATAAATATTACCCGAATGAAATATTGGATATTACTTTTAATTTTGACGATATCATATGCTACCGGATTTGCAGTCCCAAGGTCTGACCCCTATCCTAAAAATCCAAATATTGATGCATTAAACTATCAATTTAAAATCCATTTGTCCGATACAACGGATGAGATACGTTGTTTGGAAACCATAGATATTCAATTTTTATCGGAAGGCATTACTACCTTACGACTAGATTTGGTAAAGGCTTCTGAAAAACTGGGAGGCAAAGGAATGCATGTAAACTCAGTAGTTTCAAATGGTAAAGAATTAAACTATAGCCATGAAAATGATGTTTTAACTATTGCTCTTCCTACCAGTTCTGCGGTACACCAAAGAGCTAGCTACACCATATCATATCATGGAACTCCGGCGAGTGGCCTTAAGATTGCAGATAACAAATACGGTGATCGCACTTTCTTTAGCGACAATTGGCCCAATAAAGGCAGGAATTGGCTCGCTACTATAGATCATCCCTATGACAAGGCCATGTGCGAATTTATAGTCACAGCGCCAGACCATTATCAAGTAGTGTCCAATGGTTTAAAGGTAGAAGAAAGTAATTTACCCAACGGAGAACGCCTCACACATTGGAAACAATCTGTACCTATTGCAACTTGGTTATATGTTTTGGGAGTTGCTAAATTCGCAGTGCAATATGTTGATCAATTTAAAGGAAAGTCCATAGAAACATGGGTATATCCGCAGGATAGAGATGCTGGATTTTATGATTTTGCCATTCCAGCAAAAAGTGCTTTGGAATTTTACAATGATAAAATTGGACCTTTTTCTTACGAAAAATTAGCCAATATACAATCCAATAGTGTTAGTGGTGGTATGGAAGCGGCGTCTGCCATTCTTTACAGCGAAAACTCGGTGGTTGGAGATAGAAACCATCGCTGGCGTAATGTCGTCATCCATGAAATTGCGCACCAGTGGTTTGGAAATTCAGTTACCGAATACGATTGGGATGATGTCTGGTTAAGTGAAGGCTTTGCTACCTATTTCACCTTACTTTTTATAGAGCATCAATATGGTCGAGATGTCTTTATTGAAGGCCTAGCAAGCAGTAAAAAAAAAGTAGATATGTTTTATTCTAAAAACCCAGAGTACACCATCGTACATGATAACCTAGCAAACATGGCAGATGTGGTTACCATACAAACCTATCAAAAAGGGAGTTGGGTCCTTCATATGTTAAGAGGAATTGTGGGTACCGATGCTTTCTGGAAAGGTATTCAATCCTACTATTCAAAATATAAGGACCTAAATGCTACTACGAATGATTTTAGAATAGAAATGGAAGCTGCCAGCGGTAAGGATTTAAAACTATTTTTTAATCAATGGTTATATCAACCCGGGACACTAAAATATAAAGGATATTGGAAATTCGATAAGAACAAAAAAGAAATCACCATGCAACTTGATCAAGTACAGTCCGATGGAAGTTTTTATAAAATGCCCATTGAAATTGGGTTTTATGACCAAGAGAATAAACAACAACTGATCCAAACTGTTCAAGCGGATGCGGTAGCAAATAGTTTCAAGTTTAATGTTGATTTTGAACCAAAATCCTTAAAGTTAGACCCAAATTTTAAAGTCTTAATGGATGCTGATTTTAAAAGAAAATAAGAAATTCAACTCGGGTGTCTTATTCCTTTTTTATGAAGCCTGAATGAAGCATTACGCCAGATGTGTACAGTATTACCACAATCACGACCCAACGGAGGATATCTATTGGCAACGATTTTACTATAAATGCTGCAATGCATACCGCGACAATACCAGGTATAGCCATAGCTACTGCCGCTTTGCGATTATATGCTTTCTCCCGAATGAAACGAACAGATGCAGGAGGCATTAAAAAAGCGCAAGAGCCCATCATAATAGGAAATGCTACTTGGGGCGACATTCCAAGGGCAAACACCAATGCCATACAAGGAGCATATAATCCAATACCTGCGGTCATTAAGGCACCCAAACCAAAATTAGCTACAACTGCAATTGCAAGTTTATCAGTACTTAATCCTATCGCATCTCCCCCGCCCCGTATCCATTCCATACTCGTAGCTAGCATAAAAAAAGCAGTAACCAAAAGAGCAAAGCCCATTACTAATCGAATTTTATTTTCAGACATTTTCGCTACAATTCCCGCACCTAATACAGCACCAAGGGCTGCGGATAAAAACATAGCTACCAAGGTAATGGGTTCCACTTCAATAATGGTAATAAAAATTAAAGCCTGTAACAGCACTGGAAGTGTGTTTGCAACATTCATTGTTCCAGGAATATACCTGTCTATTGTCTGTTTGGTAAATTTTAAAAGAGCGGTTTGTGGAGCGAAAGCCCCAATGCCCAACACATCAAAAAAATTGACAACGAAACCAATTGCAGACGTTTTTATCCAGCTACTATCTTCAAGTGTATCTTTATGGGCTAAAAAATCTCGTGTCAACACAATAGCGAACCAAAGTGCTAAACCCGCTAATGAAACCCAAATTATTGTAATCATAGTCGTATTAACTGTAGTGTCTAAAATACTTGTTTTCCTATGTATTCAACACATTTTTCAATAATCTTTAAGAACATAGTTCCTAAGGTAGAACCTGCTCTATTCCGTCATGATATGCAGGGAATGAAACAAGGTTGTTATGGTGCCCCTCCTGAATAGTGAAAAATAATTTTCGATTATGCGGTATAACCTCGTATAACCGCTTACCTGATTCATAGGGTACTACCGAATCGCTGTTCCCATGAAAAATGGTAATGGGACATGTTATACCCTTAACGTATTCATATGAGGGAAATGTATATTTTAAAAATAGAGAAACCGGTAGAATGGGAAACATACTTTTTGCTACGTCTAATAAACTATAAAATGGTGTCTCCAATATCAACTGTTTGGGATTAAATCTCGACGCCATGGCTGTGGCTATGCCAGTTCCTAAGGATCTTCCATAAACCGTGATGTCATTTTCATCATAGTTTTGCAGCGTATATTCATAAAACAATGCCGCATCATCGAACAAGGCCTGTGGGCTTAATTTTCCAGTACTTTTACCGTAAGTTCGATAATCCATAATAACTACATCATACCGTTTTTCAACAAAGTAAAGTGCAATTTTTCCCCATCGAGAAAGGTCTCCCGCATTTCCGTGAAAATAGAGAATCACTCCTTTGCTATTAGGATTTTTAAAATGTAATCCATTTAAAACGGCACCATCATCGGCGGTTAAATTAAATTCTTGGTGCGGCAAAGTGAACGAATATTGATAATCCTTTGGTAATTTAGAGGGAAGGAAAATAAGTTTCTCTTGAAAAAAATATAGCATAAGGATACTAAGGATATAAAGGACTCCCAGAAATTTAGCTAACTTTTTAAGTTTTTGCATGCTTCTTTTTTGAGCCATGTTTTACGTGGATACTGGAACCTTCCAAATTTATAGCTTTTGGACGGGAAGTTATGATCTCGGACAACATCTTGTGATAGGCTTCAAAAGTGTTCAAATCTTTATGTCCTCCACCAATTACTGTATGTAAGGTAGTTGTTTTAGGACGTATACGAGATAGTTTAACACTTGTAGTGTAGGGAATTAAGGTGTCATCTGTACCATGGATAATATGTATTGGACAATTAACATATTTTAGCCATTTGTAGGTTGGCATCGGAAACTTTATCAGGAGCGATAAAGGCATGAAGGGTAAATAGCGTTTGGCTATTTTACTTAAGCTATAGTATGGTGCATCTAATACTAGCATTCTAGGATTATTCATGGAGGCTAATTTAGTGGCAAAGCCAGAACCCAATGATCTTCCATACAAAATGATATGTTTCTCGTCAACCTTATCCTTGAGTTTATTATAAACTACCTGTAAATCCCGTTTTATTGCCTTTTGAGTGCGCCTTCCGGTGCTTTTACCAAAACCCCGATAATCTACCATAACAACATCATAACCATGTCGTGTAAAGTCTACTGCAAACTTTCCCCAGCCCTTTATGCTTTTAGAATTACCCTTTAGATAGAAAACTACACCCTTTGGGTTATCGGTCTTAAATCTAAGTCCGTTGATTATGGCTCCATCTCTAGTTTCTATATTATATTCCTCTATTTCTTGGTTCTCGTAGTAAAACTGAAAATCCTTTGGAAGTTTCTCCGGTTTAAACATGAGATAATCCTGTAAAAAATATACTAGGATATTCAGTGCCATGTAAATGACAAGAACAATAGTTAAAATATAGGTCCAATCTATGGCTGTAAGCATAGGGTTTAAAGTACAAAAATTAATGGTATTTATATATTTTATTGCATTGCGGCGCGAAAATTTTGAATAACAACCTTTAGAACTTAGCTAAGGAATTGTAGCAAACCAGCGAAAACCAAAGTCGGAAGGCTACAAAGAGTAGGTTTACAACCAACTCTTCTTCTTAAAGTATACCATCATACCAATAAAGAGAACAATCATTACTCCCCAAACATAGTAATATCCATTTTCGGTGTGCAACTCCGGCATGTGATCAAAGTTCATTCCGTAGATTCCTGCAATAAAAGTTAAGGGTATGAATATCGAAGCCATAATAGTAAGCACCTTCATGACTTCGTTCATCTTATTGCTCATATTGCTCATATACATTTCCATCAGGCTCATGGACATCTCCCTGGATATCTGTAGGCTTTCATTGATTTCCAACATGTGGTCTAAGGCATCCCTTAAAAACAGTTTAGTGTCTTTTGTAATGAGTGGATTTTCAGAATCTATTAATCTACTTATTAGTTCTTTGACGGGGAAAATCCACCTCCGTATTTTAAGAATTTCTTTTTTCAGCTCTTGAATATCCTGCGCTACCACTGGTTTAGGATCGTTATAGACTTCGTCTTCCAGGGTGTTAATTCTTTGGTTCAAATGTTCCAGAACCAGAAAATAATTATCAATAATAGCATCTAACAGAGCAAAAAATAAATAATCCGCTCCCCTATTTCTAATTCTACCCGTCTTTGATTTGATTCGGTTTCGAACCCCGTTAAACACATCGTCTTCCACTTCTTGAAAAACAAGTACGGTATTTTCCATTAATACCATGGCTACATGTTCACCAACAATTTCCTGCTCGCCGTTAAGATACAACATACGGAACACACCAAAAATATAATCCTCGTACTCATCTATTTTAGGCCTTTGCTCTGTATTAATGGCATCTTCCAGTACCAATGAATTTAAACCAAATTGGGTTCCCAGGGTTTCTATGAAATTCTCGTCGTTAATTCCAATGACGTTTATCCAAGCTGTATTATCGGATTCCTTTATCTCCAATATATGGGCAATGTCTATGGTTTGTTCCTCTTCAAAAGTATCTCCATTGTAAACCGTTGCAAACACCTTGCTGTCCGTTTTGTCCTTGGTACCCATATAATTTACGGTACCCGGTGCCTTACCCATTTTAGAATGAACCCTGGAAATATGTTTCTTTATCTTAGGAAAACCTATTTTTCGTTTTTGTACCATGTACCCTATATTTGCTTTAAAGATAGTAAAAGTGATTAGCTAAACTATTCAAAAGTTAGGGTGTTCAGTAACAGTCCGGAACCTGGCGCTACGGTGGTCAGAACCATGCTTGTATTTGGAGTGAGGGAACTTTTAATATCGTTTATCGACAATTCACCTTTGCCTACCTGGAACAAGGCTCCCATCATCATTCGTATTTGATAGCGCATAAAACCCCTACCCTTTACCACTAGCGCATAGCTTTTATCAGGAAAGAAATTTGCTGTAAGTAAGGTATTTGGCACAAGTTCGCAGCTTAGCACGTTTCGCACTACAGTGGTGTTGGGCTGCAATTTTGCTGTATAAGCTGAAAAATCATGCATTCCAACGAACAAAGCGGCAGCTGTTTTCATTAATTCAATATCTAAATTGGTCATTACATTGGTTAAAAAGGGCGCACAAAAAGGATGGTTTTTTGTGCCATAAGAAAACAAGTAAACATATTCTTTGCTTTTGCTTTGTTGAATAATATTAAAGTCTGCCGTTGTAGGGTTAATTTGAGTAACTCTAATATCCGAAGGTAAGTTCAAATTAAATAAAGCTATAAAATCTTCCAAAGGCGGAAGTGCCTGCTCCATCACAAAAAGTTCGAAAGCGCCGTCTAAGGAAGATACCTTGGCGTCCGTTCTCCCTGCTCCCAATATCTTAAACTGACTATTAGGTAAAATATATTTCAGGGTTTTACTCAACATACGTTCAATGGTCAATTGTCCAGGTTGTTTTTGCCAACCACTAAAACGGAAACCAAGATATTGTAATCGGACTATATAATAAAAACGTTTTTTTTGCATCTAACCGACTTCTATTTACAGGTAAACAATTGAAAACAAACGAACTACCGATAATTTGTTTTAAGATTAACTATTTTTTCATACTTTAATCTTACTAATCTAAACCAATTAATTATGAAAACCACAACAATTACGAAGCCACCAATCTGGTTTTGGATCATTAGTGTTATCGCACTGCTTTGGAATATCATTGGTGTAATTGCCTATTTGTCAGATGCCTATATGTCCGTAGAAAATCTTGAACAGATGTCCCAAGCAGAACGTTTGCTCCATGAATCCCAACCTGCCTGGGTTACCGGAGCCTATGCTATCGCGGTATGGGGAGGTGCCTTGGGCTGCATTCTACTTCTTTTACGAACTAAATGGGCAAGGCCATTGTTATATTTGTCATTAGTTGGGATTCTAGCCCAATTAAGTCATTCTATTTTTCTTAGTAATTCCTTTGAGGTTTATGGTCCAGGTGGTATTGTAATGCCTATTCTTGTTTTATTCATTGGAATGGGTCTTATACTATTTGCTAATAAAGTTATATCCAAGTCTTGGATACGGTAAACTAATGGGTTACGATATAAAAATCCTACCTGCTCTTAAACGTTCTACCATAATTACAGCTGTTCATCGATTTTATTGAAATAAAGAAACATATAAGTCGTTAATTTAACATTATACGGTATATCCAATACTCCTAAATTAGCATATAGAATGAAGTTTTTTAATAGTGTTTTACCTTGGAAATGGACACTTTTATTGTCTATTTTTATTTTAGTATTGGTTGATGTGTTTAGTTTTTACGGTTTGTACACGAATAAATTCTATATTTTTAAAATAGACAACTATATCATACCCATACTTTCAATTATACATTTTGTTTTCCTATATGTCCTATGGTTTAAAATAAAGGAAAAAGAACTTAGCGACCCACCTATGCGAAATTTGGAGTACCTGCTGTATGTTATTGGTATTATTTATGCCTTTAAATTTTTTGATACGTTGTTTATTCTGTTAACCTATTCGGATTATGAAAATTATTTAATTCCTGACACCTTTATTCCTTTAGGGCTAGGTATACTTTTACTTTATCTACTCCTACTTTTACTTACAACGATAGCCATTGCACATAGAAAGCAATTGGTTGGAACTTATCATTTTGATGATATGAACCAACACGTAGATAATTGGGAAGATTAATGAAGGTGGGAGGCGCTAGTCACCACTAGTTTCTTTAAATGAAATTAAAACTACAATATATCAAATAAAAAACGTCACTACATTGAACCCACTAAAGTTTTGTAATGACGTTTTAAACTAATTTTTACGTTTTACTTTTTTATAGGTCATTAATAAAGCTGCCGTACAAATCCTTGAACTGGAATCCGTCCTCAAAACGTTGCTTGTTCAATTTTTTATGCGACACCAAGCCCCACAGTGCAAGCTCTTTTAGAAAATAGACATCTTCCTTTGGAAAATCGGGTTGATAGGTTTTTACCAACTCGTTTAAGGCCGGAATACTATCCAAGGTACGCTTGTACTCTTCATCTGTAAAATCGTCCAAGAGCTCAAAGCCTTCCCCTTGAAAAAACCAATGCAACAATTCGTCATACGGAGTTTCCGCATCTTTACGTTCCAATTTATTTATCTCAGGGAAATATTCAGGAAACAAGGATTTGACGGCATCGTCTATTAGAATACCGGCAACCCCGTCCGCTCCCTCTTGTTCGCCTTCATAAACTAATTCTATTTTTCCGGTTATGGCTGGGATGACACCCATAAAATCGCTTAAACGCACCATGGTAGTATCCGCTCCTGATAACAAAGCCCGGCGCTCTGCCGTACTCAATAGATTTTGAAAGGCGGTAATACTTGTTCGCGCACTCACACCACTTTTAGCATCTACATATTCGCTGTCACGTGCCTCAAAACTGATTTGCTCTAACAAATCCTTCGCCAAATCCGGCACATATACAGATTCTGTTTGCCTAGATTCCAAATTAGCCTCTTGCTCCGTAATCTTTCTTGCGGTTTCGATATCTTCTGGATAATGGGTTAAAATTTGCGAACCAATTCTATCTTTTAACGGGGTAACTATGCTTCCCCTATTGGTATAATCTTCCGGATTTGCCGTAAATACAAATTGAATATCCAAAGGCAAGCGCAGTTTAAACCCTCTGATCTGTATATCGCCCTCTTCCAGTATATTAAATAATGCCACTTGAATTCTTGCCTGTAGATCCGGTAATTCGTTTATTACGAAAATACAGCGGTTGGCACGTGGAATCATTCCAAAGTGAATCACACGGTCGTCCGCATAAGATAAGCGTAGGTTGGCAGCCTTAATGGGATCCACGTCTCCAATCAAATCGGCCACGGTTACATCTGGGGTAGCCAGTTTTTCATAAAAACGGTCGTTCTTATGCATCCAAAAAATGGGCGTATCATCCCCTTTTTCCTTAATTAATTCCATGGCAAAGCGGGACATAGGCTTTAGAGGGTCGTCATTTATTTCGGAACCTTCCACCACCGGAATCCATTCATCCAATAATTCCACCATCAAACGCGCCAAACGGGTCTTCGCCTGTCCACGTAAACCTAAAAGGTTGATGTTGTGACGAGAAAGAATCGCACGTTCCAATTCTGGAATTACGGAGTTCTCATAGCCCCAAACCCCTTCAAAACTGTCCTTTCCAGTGCGTAAACGCTCGCGTAGGTTATCCCTTAGTTCATCCTTGATGTTTTTACTGGTATATCCAGATGATTTTAACTGACCTAAATTTTTGATTTCTTTATGTTTCAATTTCAATTTTTTTATAAATACAATTATTTTTAATTTCTTCTAAAAGGACCGCCCCTAACCCCTCCCAAGGAGGGGGATGGTTTATACATCAAACACATCGTCTTTTATTAATATAATTCCTAAACACTAAATAGACTTTTTACTTCAACTAATTACAAACAACTAAAAACTACCCTCTAACAACTACCAACTAATTTCAACAGCTTGCCACGTCGCGTTAACCAATATTATCTGTTTCAACTCTCATTTCGCTCCTCGCAAAGACAATTAATTTTTACTACTTAATCCAAACTGCCACTGCCAACTGTTACTGCCTACTAAACCTACTACCCTCTAACAACTACCAGCTACCCTCTCATTTCAACTTCTTCCTCCGATTGGACTCATAATCCTCAAATATCATTTCTCCCAGTCCCTTCAGTCCCGTGAAAAAGGCTTTTCCTTTGTTGGCCTCCGTAAACTGCCTGATAAACTGCATCAAATACGGATCTTGAGCAATCATAAAGGTAGTTATCGGGATATGCAATTTACGTGCTTGTCGCGCCATATTGTAGCACTTCTCCACAATAAAATCGTCCAACCCTGCACTATTCTTGTAATAGGTACCATCTGGAAGACGCAAACAGCTAGGCTTTCCGTCGGTAATCATAAAAATCTGTTTGTTCGTATTCCGTTTTCTACGCAGGATATCCATTGCCAATTGTAATCCAGCAACCGTGTTGGTATGGTAAGGACCCACTTTTAAATACGGCAAGTCTTTGATTGGAATAGGCCAAGCATCGTTCCCAAACACCAAAATATCCAAGGTATCCTTAGGATAACGGGTAGTAATGAGTTCCGAAAGTGCCATAGCCACTTTTTTTGCCGGTGTAATGCGATCCTCGCCGTAGAGTATCATACTATGGCTAATGTCTATCATCAAAACAGTACTCATCTGAGCCTTGTATTGGGTCTCTTCCACCACTAAATCCTCTTCGCTCAATTGAAAACTACCAATACCATGGTTTACTTGCGCGTTTTTAAGGCTCTCTGTCATGGATATATGCTCCACCCCGTCACCATAGCGGTATTCCCTAAAGTCGCCAGTTTGCTCGTCGCCTTGTCCGGATTTTCCAGTCTTATGGTTACCAGCTCCGTTACGCTTTAGTTTTCCGAAAATTTGGTCCAGCGCACGCTGACGGATAAGGCGTTCCATTTTGGCGGTAATGGAAATGTTTCCGCTTTTGCCTTCTCCTTCATCCCCTTCGTCACCTTTGCCGCCGCCATCCTCAAATTCCTCTTGGATATAACCTTTGGCTTTTAAATCTTCAATAAAATCTTCTATCGTATAGTTTTCATCCGTAAGTTCGTATTCCTTATCCAACTCGCGAAGCCAATCAATGGCCTCGTCAAAATCGCCCGAAGTATGGGTAATCAGTTCCTGAAAAATATCAAAAAGTTTCTCAAATGGGGAGATTTCATCAGCCTTGTAGGGCACAAAACGGAATCCTTTTCTTGTATTCATAGCCATAAGTATAAAATTAATACATTTCGATTGCATCTGCTTCTTATTTAGGAAATGTTAACGTTGTTGTTTAAGTATCTTGGTTTCTGTTCTATACAACAACGTGTAAGGTTTAGGGCGATATCCTAGGTATATCTGTTAATAAATGCTGTAGTATATCGAATAAGATTTCGGTTCCGGAATATTCATTAAACAATTACGTTGGGTTTTAAAAAGGAGTTATCCCATAACCCAAATACACCTACTATGAAAGCTACCTATCTTCGCTACATTTGTACTTTACTAATTCTAGTCCTACTTTTCACAGCCTGCAGTGCTGATGATATTATCGACGACCAATCATCTTATGATCAAGAAACCGTAGATGATTCCGATACTACCGAGAACCCTTCAACTACCGACGGACCAGTAAATTCGAATGATGACGCTAGTTCAGAGCAAACTACATGTACAGATCCATTGAATTTTATTTTTAATGAAAAAGACGGACTCCTATTGGCCGAATTCGAGGATGCTGAATTTACCGACGATTGGAAACTAAAAACAGATGGCAATAGTTATTCCGGAGATGGATACATGGTTTGGGAAGGGGCACAAAGCCTAGGTGATCCTGGGAACGGCAGAGCAACCTTTACCCTAAACATTGTAAATCCTGGTACCTATGAGTTTATATGGTATTCTGCGGTAACCATCGGCGATAACGGAACGGACCATAATGATACCTGGCTCCGGTTTAACGATGCAGATGATTTTTATGGACAAAACAGTCAAGGTACTAGTATAGTATATCCAAAAGGAACAGGTAAAACGCCAAATCCTGAAGGAGCAACCAAGGATGGTTGGTTTAAAATTTATAGAAGTGGAAATGACTTGGATTTTAAATGGCAGGCTACCACCTACGACAATAATGGTCATAATGTGTTTGTAGTATTCAACACTTCGGGCAACTACGTAATGGAAATATCTGCCCGCTCCTCCGGTCATGCCATAGATAAATTTGCTCTTTTTAATTCCGACGTATCGAAAAACGACGCAACAGCAAGTACAAATTTTAGTGCGGTTACGTGTGATTAAGACTGTTAGGGATTCATCTTAATTTGTAAAGAAAGAAAAAAATAAGTATCACTTCAAGTGATTTTTGGGACCATTTTAGGAGTTAAAATTGTACTGAGAAGCACGCCTGTTCCTAAGGTTCTCGATACAATGTCTCTTTCAAGCCGCCGCTCGAACTGACAATAGATGAATCTATTTATCTTATGTCGGTCAGAGCAACCCCAACTACTCGGGGGAAGGCCTTAGACCCTTTAGGTTTTATAGTATTTCTACTGCGCTCAATGTGATATTCATATTTTTTTCGACAACAACAAAAGACTACTCTCCATTTACCCTCGTATAGCTATATTTTCTTGTACTTTAGTACGGCTATGCAAGAAGAACATCTTCAACAACAAATTACAGGATTCCTTAACACACCGCCGTTATGGCTCCATACACAATTTGGTATCCAACAGTTCGGTTTTCCACGAGTGGATATGACCGATTTTATTCCGAAAACTATTCCGCAAAAAATCCGACTTGGGCACCAAATGGAACATGTTTGCAAGCAGTTACTAGAGCATATTGATGGTTATGAAGTCCTATTGCACAATCTGCCTATACGTGAAGGCAAACTGACCATTGGCGAAATCGATTTTATCTTGAGGGAAACCTACACCCAACAATTAATACACGTAGAACTGACCTATAAATTCTACATCATAGACCCCAATATCTCGGAACCTATACACCAACTTATGGGTCCCAACCGGCGGGATATGTTCTTTACCAAAATGGAAAAAATAAAGAACGCCCAATTTGCCCTCTTACATAGCACGGCAGGCAGCAAAGCCTTAGCGGAAAGCAATATCAATCCCTCTGATATACAGCACCAAGCCTGCTACAAAGCCCAATTGTTTGAACCCTATGGCAGTAAACCCCTGCATCTAAGGCCTTTGAATCCCAACTGCATTACGGGCTACTGGTTGCGCATGACCGACCTACAGACCGATGCCTTCAAAAACTACCAATTCTACATTCCCTATAAAAGTCAATGGGTAATAGCACCACATGCCCAAGTAGAATGGACTTCCCATTACGAATCCCTTTTAGAAATTAACCTGCGCCTCATCAAACAAAACGCGCCCATGGTTTGGATGAGGAAATCCGAAACCAAATTTGAAAAGTTTTTTGTGGTGTGGTGGTAAAGTTGAAATGAGAGTACCCATTCCTGCCTTGTATTAATAAGTTATATCTTGTTAATAGGTTTTAACAAGTAGGTTTTAAGTGGATTTTTTAAAATGGTATCTTGTTGTTTAAAATGGGAGAAAATTATAAGAAATATGATGGTTAATTGTTTCGGACAAGTTAATAACAGAAACCTACATCATATGTATAAGTTCTAAAGAATTAAAAAAAGTACATAAAGTTACGGTATGTCGTTTTAGCATACCTTATGATACTATGCATTATACAAAGAACTTTATTTACAAAAAATAGAAAGATGATAGGGATAACATTTAGGATATTAGTAATAGTTTTTATGTTTATTTCAATAGATTCCAATGCTCAACAAAAAAGGATTAGAGACTATGGTATTGAAATCGGTGTTTTAAAAACTGGTAAAAATAATGCCATTACAGATGTTAACGGTGTTAGGGTAGGACATACAACACTAATAATCGGCGATAGTATAAGAACAGGCGTAACCGCTATACTTCCGCATTCCGGAAATGTTTTTCAGTTAAAAGTACCAGCCGCAGTTCATATCGGCAATGGCTTTGGGAAACTAGCAGGATATACTCAGGTAAAGGAATTAGGGAATATCGAAACGCCAATTGTCTTAACAAATACATTGAATGTACCAGTAGCCTCTGATGCCTTAATTACATACACCTTAAATCTGAATAAAAATGTACATTCTGTGAATTCAGTTGTTGGAGAAACAAATGATGGTTGGTTAAATGACATCAGAGGAAGGCACGTTTCGCAGCAAGATGTACTGAAAGCCATACATAATGCCAAAGAAGGCGCAGTTGAGGAAGGTAATGTTGGTGCAGGTACAGGTACAATTTGTTTTGGATATAAAGGAGGAATTGGAACATCTTCACGAGTCCTTTCCAAATCTGACGGAGGATACACCATTGGTATCTTAGTTCAAACAAATTTTGGAGGGGTATTCGAAATTAATGGTGTCCCCATAGATAAAGAGTTAAACCCATCTAAGTACAAAGGCCTGTATGATGTAGATGGTTCTTGCATGATGGTTGTTATTACAGATGCTCCACTCAATTCAAGAAATCTTGAAAGACTTGCCAAAAGAGCAATTATGGGATTGGCAAAAACGGGTGGCATTGCATCAAATGGAAGTGGAGATTACGTAATTGCATTGTCAACCGCCAAAGACAATTTGATTCCGTATTCGGCGGATTCAATGTTGCACGAGAAAAAAGAATTAATAAACGATGCAATGTCTCCTTTATTTTTGGCAACAATAGAGGCAACAGAAGAGGCTATTTTGAATTCCTTGTTTGCCGCTGAAACAATGGTAGGAAGAGATGGTCATGAAATAAAATCAATACCAATTGATGAAATTATTGTAATAATGAATAAATACAATAAAATTATTACTGATTAAACCAGTTAGTCTGTTACACCTTATAAAAGTCAGTAAAACAGTGAGAACCACTAAGGATGTTTTAAAATAGATGGCCAGAACCGTTTAAAAGTATATGTCCTATTTCAAATCTACCCAGGTTACGTCTGAGCTTACATACTTTATTCATTATAAATCAGTACTTTAGATGTTCATCAATCAAAACTTGTATGGTAAGCAATCCAGCAGCAAGAATCGAAATTATAGACGCCTTACGGGGTTTGGCCTTGGCAGGCATATTGATCTGTCATATGACCGAGAATTACATCGGTTCCATGTCGCCCCAAAGTTTTAACGATGCAGTGCATGTGGGAATTATTGATTCGATTATAGATGGGTTGGTTTTCTTTTTTCTACGAGGAAAGTTTATTGCCATATTCTCCTTCCTGTTTGGACTCAGTTTTTTTATTCAGATGGATAAGGGTGCAAAAAAAGGAAAACCATTTGGCGCTCGATTTTTATGGCGGCTCATTATTTTATTGGGTATAGGCTATGTACATAGTCTTTTTTATAGAGGAGATATCTTGACCATCTATGCGTTTCTTGGCCTCTTCTTAATTCCTTTTTACAAAGTAAGCAACAAATGGCTTTTAGGTATTGCCATACTACTATTTCTGGGCATCGCAAGGTATGTGGTCTATTTCTTCATGGGAACGGACAGTATCTGGGGCGGTAGTCCGGAAATGGACAACAACGCACCTTGGGTAACGGCGTATTATGATAGTTTAAAAAATGGCAGTCTATGGGAGGTTTTTAGCTCCAATGCTATAGAAGGCCATAAGGGCAAGGCAGATTTTCAGTTCAGTATTTTCGGTAGGGGTTATTTTACTTTTGCCTTTTTCCTTTTGGGCGTGTATGTAGGTCGTATTGGTTTCTTTGAGCATTTTAGAGAATATAAACACTTTAACAAAGTGCTTATATGGTCCAGTGTTACCCTTGTCCTGTCATTTGGGATTGTAGCCGCTGCATTTTCTCAGGTTGGTCCAGATGGTGGTTTAGACAGTTGGTATGCGATGATAGGCTTAACGGGTATGGATATCGCAAATACCGCTCAGACTTTTCTGTGGATTGCTATTTTTGTGTTGCTGTACAAAAAAGTAAAACCGGAACGTTGGTTGTCTAAACTTGCTCCCTACGGAAGAATGGCTTTGACCAATTATGTCTTGCAGAGTATTATCGGCACCTTTTTACTATACGGTTGGGGACTCGGGTTCATTGGGGAACTCCGGCAATTGTATACCTTCCATATGGCAATAGTACTTATTGCCATACAGGTATGGCTAAGCAAATTATGGCTGTCCTATTTTAAGTATGGACCTTTGGAGTGGTTATGGCGCAGTCTTACTTATTTTAAGATATTTACGTTATTAAAAAAGGGTAGATAATCTCTAATCTTTAGAGAAGGCGTACCCTTAGTCCTCCTGCTTTAATGTCTACCTCATAACTTGTTTACAAGGGACTAGAATCTTATCTTAGCTACCATAAATCTACCCGACTATAGCCATATGGAATACAATACCTTAATGAATCTACACTTGGTGACAGTTGTACCATGTTTTTTAATTGGTACGCTTTTGTTAGTAATTAAAAAAGGTACAACAATTCATAAAGGATTCGGAAGGGTGTATATGGTGTTGATGTTATTTACCGCCTTTGTTACGCTTTTTATGCCAGCTGATGTGGGTCCGCAGTTTTTAAATCACTTCGGATGGATACATAGTTTTAGTTTCCTGACCCTCTGGACGGTTCCCACGGCGTATTTAGCTATTAAGAAAGGAAATGTAAAGGCCCATAAGCGAAAAATGATACTACTCTATTTTGGTGCTATTATCATTGCAGGTGGTTTTACTTTTGTTCCAGGAAGGTATCTGCACGAGGTATTCTTTGGAGGATGATGGATAGTGGGCTGTAGCGGTTGGAAGTGGCAGTTTTATGAAAAACAACAATCGTCTTTGCGAGGAGCGACAAGAAGGTTAAAGTACCTTATGGCAGTTAACGTGACGTGGTAAGCTGTTTAAATAGTGTTTAGAGGTTATTTGTTACATGGTAGTTGAGTTATTATTAGTTGGCAGTAGCGGTTGGCAGTGGCAGTTTTATTTAAATAGTGGAAAGTAATTAGCAGTCAGCTTTATAAAAAACAACAATCGTCTTTGCGAGGAGGGAAAAGATAGTTGAATAAAAATAGCAGTTAAGGCGTTTTGACAAACTGTTGCGGATTAGAAGCGTCTATTCTATTCGCTAAGCCTAGCACCTCCTATTTAGAGGTTTATAGCTGTAAATCTGCCAAAATCTAACGCTCTGCTTTTAACAAGCACCATAAAATTGAATCATTTTGCCCGCAACCGACAGATCGCTTCGTCGTACCTCCTCGCGAAGACGATAAAAACTAGTCTTTAGAGACTGCAGTTACTTTTTTCGTTTCATCAATTCCGCTTCTATATCCTTTAACGTAAACCCCTTGGCCTGTAA
>CAYGUY010000071.1:14428-19107 GCA_964353165.1 uncultured Maribacter sp. | reverse complement strand
GACTCCCTTCCCAATTGGGTCGCTGAGGCAAAAGACCTAAAAAAAAATCCTAAGGCTCACAAAGCACTAGGGTTAGGAAAAACGATATGCCTTTTATTCTTCAACAACAGCCTTAGAACCCGGCTAAGCACCCAAAAGGCGGCAATGAATCTAGGATTGGAGGTTATGGTTATGAATTTCGGCAGCGAAGGTTGGCAATTAGAATTTGAGGACGGGGTGGTCATGGACCAAGGAACATCGGAACACATCAAAGAAGCTGCAAAGGTAGTTTCACAATTTTGTGATATCGTTGCTATCCGTGCTTTTGCATCCTTGACAGATAAAGAAAAAGACGAGGCGGAAATCGTTTTAAACGGATTTGTGAAATATGCTTCCATTCCCGTAGTTAATATGGAAAGTTCCGTGGGGCACCCCCTACAAGCTTTGGCAGATGCAATCACCCTATCTGAAAACAATACCAAAAAGAAACCTAAAGTGGTTTTATCCTGGGCACCACATCCCAAGGCCTTGCCGCATGCCGTGGCTAATTCTTTTATAGAAATGATACAACTGCAAGATGCTGAATTTGTAATTACCCACCCCAAAGGTTATGAGCTGAATCCAGAAATCACAAAAAATACTACCATTGAATACAACCAGGAAAAAGCACTCAAGGATGCAGATTTTGTCTATGTGAAAAACTGGAGCAGTTATACTGACTATGGAAAGGTTTTAAACCAGGATTCAGGGTGGATGATGACTAAGGAAAAATTAGGTAATGCCAAATTCATGCATTGCCTGCCGGTTAGAAGAAATGTGGTGGTAGCGGATGCTATTCTTGATGGGAAACAAAGTTTGGTTATTGAACAGGCAAATAATAGAACCTTTGCAGCACAAATTGTCTTAAAGAAAATTCTGGAGCACAACTAAAATGGATTTAAAACTACATAATAAAGTATGCCTAGTGACTGGCGCCACCAGTGGTATGGGGAAGGCTATTGCACAACGTTTTTCAAGTGAAGGAGCCAAGTTGGTTTTAGCAGGTAGGAATAAAGAAAGAGGAAACCAATTGGCACAAGAATTGAACGATGCCATTTTCCATGCTGGTGATGTATGTGACCCAAACTACAACGAGCAGCTTATTCAAAAAACCATAGAGGTATTCGGAAAATTGGATATTGTATCCATCAATGCAGGTATTCTAGGTTTGGGTAATATTGTTGACTTATCCCATGAGGACTGGCACAAAACGATAGACACAAACCTCAGCGCAATCTTTTACCTATCTAAATATGCCATTCCAGAATTGCAAAAACAAAAAGGAACACTCCTGATAAATGCCTCCATAGCCGCTTACAAGAGCTTTCCAAATCACCCTGCCTATTGCGCCTCCAAGGCAGGTTCCGTAGCATTAATGAAGCAATTGGCAGTAGAATATGCCCCGGATATTAGAGTAAATGCTATTTGTCCAGGCCCAGTAGATACCCCATTAATCTGGGATTCTGCCAAAGCATTTGAGAATCCTGACCAAGCGGTTGAAAACGCTGGTAAAGCTACGCTGATGAAGCGCTTAGGCACCCCTGAGGATGTTGCAAGCCTAGCGTTATTTTTGGTTTCCGAAGAAGCTTCCTGGATTACCGGAACAGCCATGACAATTGACGGGGGAATATTAAATGCGTAAAAGCCCCCTAGCCCCCGAAAGGGTAACTTTTACTCAGATGGACTGATTATGATGAAAATAGACAATGAAACAAGTCATGTATAAATGAAAAGTGAAAAAATAAGTGAAACCGATAAAAAACACCTCCCCTTGGGGGAGGCCGGGAGGGGCCTTTCCATCATAAAAATTGGCGGAAACGTTATCGAAAACGAACAAGAACTATCAAAGTTCCTGAACCTTTTTGCAAATCTTGAGGGACAAAAAATTCTGGTACATGGTGGTGGAAAATTAGCAACACAATTAGCTAAAAAACTAGGGATTAAAGCTAAACTAGTAGGTGGTAGAAGAATTACGGACGCGGATACTCTTGAGGTAATTACCATGACCTATGCAGGTTTAACCAATAAAAATATCGTGGTTCAATTACAAGCTAACCATTGTAATGCTATTGGATTGAGTGGTGCGGACGGCAATGCGATTCTTGCACACAAAAGACCCGTTGCTAAAATCGATTATGGCTTTGCAGGAGATATTGACACCGTAAATAGTGGACTAATTTCAAAATTAATAACATCGGGTTTAACCCCTGTTTTTTGTGCCATGACACATGATGGCAAGGGACAATTATTAAATACCAACGCAGATACTATTGCTTCCGAACTTGCCATAGGTATGAGCAAATACTATGATACAACGCTGTACTACTGTTTTGAAAAGAAAGGGGTTTTAATGGATGTGGAAAATGAAGATTCCGTCGTGCGACATATTACCTCGGATACATATCAAGAATTGCTAAAGAATGGAGTCATAGCAGATGGAATGCTTCCTAAACTAGAAAACTGCTTTCATGCCCTAACCAACCATGTCACTAAAGTGTGTATAGGACAGCCAACGATGCTAAATTCTAAAGACGAACTATGTACTACAATTACCTTATAAAATGAAACAACAAGAACTTTCGAATAAGGCAATCGAATTGTTAAAACAATTAATTTCGATTCAATCCTTTTCAGGGGAAGAAGACAAGACCGCAGACGCCATCGAGGCGTGGTTTACCAATTTTGATATCCCGTTTGAGCGTATACTTAATAACGTATTTGCTAAAAATAAATATTGGGACAATAACAAACCAACGTTACTGTTAAATTCCCACCATGATACTGTAAAACCAAATAAGGCCTATACTAAAGACCCGTTTCATCCCCATGTAGAGGATGGTAAATTATATGGTTTGGGCAGCAATGACGCTGGTGGTTGCTTGGTTTCTTTGATAGCTACTTTTACCCATTTTTATTCCGTCGAAAACTTAAGCCACAATATTTTGATGGTAGCCTCCATGGAGGAAGAAAACGCCGGACCGAATAGTTTACGTGGCTTATTACCTCGGTTACCAAAAATAGACCTAGCCATAGTGGGCGAACCTACGCTGATGCAACTGGCCATTGCCGAAAAAGGTTTGGTTGTTTTTGATGCGATTGTAAAAGGAACACCCTCACACGCCGCTCATCCAAACGACGACAACGCCATTTATAACACTATTAAGGTACTGGAATGGTTCAAGAATTACAAATTCCCAAAAACGTCCGAAGCCTTGGGCGAGGTAAAAATGACGGTCACTCAAATTAATGCAGGCAGTCAGCACAATGTGGTTCCGTCCCAGGTAGAATTAGTGGTCGATGTTCGCGTGAACGATACCTACAGCAATCAAGAAATTGCAGATGTACTCAAAGCGGAAGCTCCTTGTCACATAAAAGAACGTGGACTCAAATTGAATTCCTCAAAAATTGATAAAGACCATCCTCTGGTACAATCTGGCATTGCTCTGGGAAGAACAACCTACGGATCCCCCACCCTATCGGACCAAGCGGCTTTATCTTGTCAATCTTTAAAATTAGGTCCTGGTGATAGTACCCGTTCCCATTCGGCAGATGAGTATATTTACGTTCAAGAAATTGAGGAAGGTATTGATTTGTATATTAAAATTTTAAATGGATTTCTAGCCCCCTAACCCCCAAAGGGGGAATATTAACAATAAAACACAAATACAAGTATCAAATACAAACTGAAAGGAATTGTATTTGAACTTGATTTTTGAATTTGAATTTGACACTATGAAACTCTGGGATAAAGGATTTAGCACCGATAAGAAAATAGACCACTTTACCGTGGGTAACGACCGTGAACTCGATTTGCACTTGGCCAAATACGATGTTATTGCCTCCAAAGCACATGCTAAAATGCTAGGCAAAATTGGTCTGATAACCGAAAAGGAAACGAAAGAACTCGTTGACGAACTGGATAACATAGCGGCAAAAATAGAAAACGGTACGTTCGTCATAGAAAAGAATTTTGAGGATATGCACTCCAAAATTGAGTTTCAGCTAACCTTGGCCTTGGGAGATACGGGAAAGAAAATTCATACCGCTCGCTCCAGAAACGATCAAATTCTGGTAGCAATGCACCTATATCTAAAAGATGAACTGGCGGAAATCAAATCGATGACTAAAACCTTGTTCGATTTGTTATTAAATCTTGCAGATAAATATAAAAGAGTGCTCCTACCAGGATATACCCATTTACAAATTGCCATGCCATCTTCGTTTGGGCTTTGGTTTTCGGCCTACGCAGAAAGCTTGATAGATGATCTGTATTTTGTTGACGCGGCCTTTAAAGTGGCCGATCAGAATCCACTAGGTAGTGCTGCAGGTTATGGAAGTTCCTTTCCTATTGACCGTAGTTTCACTACCGAGGAAATGGGTTTTGAAACACTAAAATACAATGTGGTGGCCGCACAGATGGGCCGGGGGAAAGTAGAAAAAGCGACTGCTTTTGGCATGGCAAGTATCGCTGCTACCCTTTCAAAAATGGCAATGGACATCTGTTTGTACATGAGCCAAAATTTTGATTTTGTTTCCTTTCCAGATGAGTTAACTACAGGCTCTAGCATCATGCCGCATAAAAAGAATCCCGATGTTTTTGAGTTAGTGCGTGGTAAATGCAATAAGCTACAATCTATCCCCAACCAGTTAACAATGGTCAT
>CAYGUY010000071.1:0-14328 GCA_964353165.1 uncultured Maribacter sp. | reverse complement strand
CGGTACCTTTACCCCAAAGCGAAATATTAAGCATACCCACGAGGGTAGCTTAGGGAATCTGTGTTTGGAAGAAATCCGAAAAAAGATGCAGTCACTTTAGAACCATTTTTTTAGGATATTTCTTTCAGCCAGCCGTATGAGTTTAGAATTTCACGGTTTATCCACGTAAGTTTCGTTTAGGTGGATTAGGTATTATAGCTTCTTAGATTTGGGCACATTACGTTCACGTAATTGGTGATTTATTAATTTGCACCAAAACGTAGATCCGATTAATTGTATCGTTTAGATGTTCTGTTTCATATATTCACTGTTTAGGATTGTGGAAAGTTTTCTAAAGATATTACCTAGATGACCTTTAATAATATAGCATTATATATCTTCCTTAAACACAATACTCCAAAGAACACATACTTCAAAAATAACCTTTGGTACTTAATAATTTGAAAAAAGTAGATTTTTGATATTCTTCCTGCTGCACATTTAAAAAATTATCCATAACACCGAACCTCATATTTCACGGAATTCAGGGTAGCTATTCCTTTGCGCAAACCACACCTTTGCAGCCATTAACTCACTGAAAACAGTGAAAAATGATATCTATTGAAATATTCCCTATAACAATTCGTTATGAACAAATACCCAAAATACCATGGCTAAAAGACTACTCACCGTATTTATCCTACTTTTCAACGTTTGTTTATACGCACAGTCCTTCACTTCTATTTGGAATACTACGAATACAAGTAGTGGGTCATCCGGCATTAATGAGATTACGATTCCAACCAACCCAGTTTATACCACCTACAATTACGACGTAGATTGGGGAGATGGAAACACGGATACGGGAGTAACAGGAAATATTACACACACTTATGCCTCACCAGGCACCTATACCGTAGCTATAAGCGGAGTTTTTCCTAGTATTTACTTTAACGAAACTGGTGATCGCAATAAAATCATCGAAATACTAAGTTGGGGAGATATCCAATGGCAAACTATGGAGAATGCCTTTTTTGGCTGTGAAAACATAAATTTTGATGCCATCGCAGCACCCGACTTATCACAGGTTACCTCTTTAAAAAATATGTTTAGGGAGTGTGTTTCGTTCAACGGAATAGTAAACAATTGGGATGTTACCACGATAACCGATATTTCAGGTCTCTTTGCCGAGGCATCAATTTTTAACCGACCTCTAGACCTTTGGAATACCATTAATGTCACAGATATGTCTTGGGTATTTCACAGAGCACGAGCATTTAATGAACCCTTGGATAATTGGAACACAGCCTCTGTAACTACTATGGAATACCTATTTTCTGAGGCAACTAGTTTTAACCAAAATATTAATAATTGGGACGTAAGCCAGGTAACCAACATGGCCGGTACATTTAGATATACAGGTAGGTTTGACCAGCCCCTAAACAGTTGGGTAGTTAACAACGTGACGGATATGTCCGGCATGTTCCAAGGTTCAAGTTTTAACCAACCTATTGCAAATTGGATCGTAGACAACGTAACAAACATGAGAGGCATGTTTAGGGAATCGCTTTTTAATCAACCTATCGAAATTTGGAACGTATCCAACGTAACCGATATGTCTGAAATGTTTATGAGACACAGGACATATAACCACCCTTTAAACGAATGGGATGTAAGTAATGTTACGAATATGGCAAGTATGTTCGATGGTTGGATATGGGGTGCTATCTATAATCAACCATTAGATGAGTGGGAAGTGGGCAATGTAACGGATATGAATTATATGTTTCGCGATAATTCAGCGTTCAACCAAGATATAAGCGGATGGGATGTTAGCCGCGTTACGAATATGAGAGGCATGTTCAGCGAAACTACCGCTTTTAATCAGGATATTAGTACATGGAACGTAGGGAGCGTTACGAATATGGCTAGTATGTTTCAAGAGGCAGCAGTATTTAATCAACCACTAGATGGTTGGAATGTTAGTATTGTTACCGATATGAGTAACATGTTTTATTTAGCACCGGTCTTTAACCAGCCCTTAAACTCTTGGAATGTAAACAGTGTTACTACTATGGCCAACATGTTCAGAAGTAATCCTGTATTTGATCAATCTTTAAGTAATTGGACTACAGATAATGCTACCAGCATGGAAAATATGTTTAACGCCGCAAGTAGCTTTAATCAAAATTTAGCATCATGGAACATTAGCAGCATTACCCGTATGACTGGTATGCTATCCAATTCGGGACTATCACAAGCAAACTATGATACTACCTTGATTGGCTGGGCGGCACAGAACGTAAACCCAAATGTGAACCTTGGGGCAACCAGTATTAATTACTGCGACGGCAGAATCGCCAGACAAGAACTAATTGATAATGCTGGGTGGAACATAACGGGAGATATTATCAACTGTTCCTTTGTACTGTGTACAAATCTTGTTTCCCCAATTGACGGTGATACAAACGTGCCTGCAAGCGCCAACTTGACTTGGGCAGAGACTCCCGGCGCTACAGGATATAAAATTACTGTCACAATACTTAGGGGAGGCGTGGAGTCTACACCGTTCGATGCCTATGATGTTCCTGGAGGAAACACCGTGGGTTTAAATATGGAAGACTTGTCGGGTAACGATCTATTACAGGCAGGCGATGAAGTATCCGTTCTTATCGTACCATACAATAACACAGACGGTGACGCAGTAGGTTGTACCGAAGAAAACTTTACGGTGATAGCCTCCTGGGTAAATAGTCCCGATGCTTTTAAATTAACCTATGATACTACCATTACAGATACTGACACTACTCCTGCCAACCAACTAAAAATAGAAACAAATACTGGATATCCTGGGTATTTCACCTATAATTATTCTATTGACTGGGGCGATGATCAGTTTGATAATAACGTGACAGGAAATATCACTCATACCTATCTTACTCCTGGTATCTATACTGTTTCAATTATAGGAGACTTTCCAGCTCCATATCATGACTATAACAATACGGATAACATTAAACTCCTTTCTATAGACCAATGGGGAACACAACTGTGGCAATCTATGGAAAATGCATTTTACTACTGCGAAAACATGGAATACAATGCAACCGATATTCCAAATCTTTCTAACGTAACCACTATGGCAAATATGTTCTCTGGTGCCAGATTGTTCAATGGAAACATCAATGCATGGGACGTATCCAATGTTACCGATATGCGCTATTTGTTTATAGCTGCTAGGACATTTAATCAACCATTGGACCAATGGGATGTGAGTAATGTAGAAAACATGGAAGGGATGCTTTTCGCATGTAATGAGTTTGACCAACCCATCGGAAATTGGATAACGAGCAGTGCTACAAATATATCCCGCATGTTCAGTGAAGCGACTGTATTCAATCAACCATTAAATGATTGGGATGTTAGCCAAGTTACCGATATGTATCAAACCTTTAGTAGGGCGACTGCTTTTAATCAGCCTTTGGATGAATGGGATACCAATCAGGTTACCGCTATGAACCAAATGTTTAGCAACGCAACTGCTTTTAATCAACCTATTGAAATTTGGGATGTTGATAACGTTATCAATATGAGTAGCATGTTCGATAACGCAGAATCGTTTAACCAACCTTTAAATGACTGGAATGTTGAAAAAGTAACCAACATGGCATCTATGTTTAATGGCGCCACCGTTTTTAACCAAGCTTTGGATGAATGGGATGTTGGACTAGTAACGAGTATGGCCTCCATGTTTAACAATGCCAATGCGTTCAATCAAAACATAGATGCTTGGAATGTAACGAACGTCATAAATATGAGTTCAATGTTCAGGGGAGCGGCTGCTTTTAATCAACCTCTAAATAGCTGGGATGTAAATTCAGTAGTGAATATGTCGTCCATGTTCGCATCGGCAGAAGTATTTGACCAACCCTTGAACGATTGGGATGTGAGCGCGGTAGCAAACATGACATCCATGTTCCAAAATGCTGCGGCATTCAACCAAGATTTGAATTCTTGGGACGTTACCTCTGTTACGCTAATGCCTTCTATGTTCGAGCAGGCAGAACAATTTAATGGTGAAATTAATAATTGGAACGTAGCATCCGTAACCAATATGCAAGAGATGTTCAAGGATGCTATAACGTTTGACCAAGCTATCGACAATTGGGACACTGGAGAGGTACTTACTATGGAAGAAATGTTCCACGGGGCTACAAATTTCAACCAGCCCGTTAACGCTTGGAATACCTCTTTTGTACGAACTATGGAAGGCATGTTCGAAGAAGCGATCAGTTTTAATCAACCCCTAAGTTCTTGGAACGTAGCCTCCGTTACTAGTATGGAAAATATGTTCAAAGGCGCCACTACCTTTAACCAGGATATAAATACATGGAACGTACGAGGTGTTACCACCATGGAGCGAATGTTCAGGGGTGCGAGTATGTTCAACCAAAGCCTAAATAACTGGAGAGTAGCAGGAGTGAATACTATGGAATCTATGTTCGAAGATGCTACTGCCTACAATCAAACCATGGATCAATGGGATTTGGGAACAGTGAATATGAACTCCATGTTCAACAACGCGACCGCACTTAATCAATATTTAGGCGATTGGAATGTAAGCGGCGTAAACGATATGGAAGACATGCTCAACAATACGGCACTTACACGCGAAAACTATGACAACACCTTAATTTCTTGGTCGGAACAGACCTTGACAAGTGGTATTACGCTAGGAGCGCAAGGCTTACCATATTGTGATGCCTTGGAAGAACGGCAATCGGTGATCGATACCTATGGTTGGACCATAGAAAATGATGTGTTGGATTGCCCCATACCGGAATGTACCGTGTTGGCAAGTCCATTGAACGGAGCAATAGATATCCCTGTAAACACGAATTTAACCTGGGAATCTGCCCTTTTCGCCAGGGGCTATCGGTTAACCGTAGGCACTAGCCCTGGAGGCAACGATATCGTAAACAATGAAACCGTTAACGATACTTCCTATGAGTTTATGACCGACTTCGATACCGGCGATACCGTATACGTTACTCTAATCCCTTTTAACGATGAAGGCGATGCTGTTGGACCTTGCACGGAAGAAAGCTTTGTTATTTCAAGCGACCCAGCTACCATTCCAGATTGTACCGCTCTTACGGTGCCATCGAATAACGATACAGATATTTCAATAGCCTCTGACCTTAGCTGGACCCCGATCGCCAATGCGGATGGCTATAGATTGACCGTTGGAACGGCTACAGGAGCAAGTGATATTCTAAACGATGTTGATGTAAATAATGTGACCACATTTGAATTTACAAACGACCTTCCTGAGGATACGGATATATTCGTAAGCATTACTCCCTATAACGATGAAGGCGATGCCCTAAGTTGTTCCGAAGAAAGTTTCAGGACGGAAATCATTCCAGTTCCACCTACTTGCACAAGCCTAACCAGCCCAATCAATAACGCGACAGGAGTTCCTGTAGATACGGATATTACTTGGGACGCCGTGGACGGTGCAACAGGGTATCTTGTACTCGTAGGTATTACCCAAGGCGGAATCGAAATCGCAAACAGCATAGATGTCGGGAGCGATACTATGTACAGCTTTCCTGATGACCTTCAACAAAACAGAACCCATTACGTTACCATTATCCCTTACAATGATATAGGAGATGCAACGGGCTGCACGGAGGAGAGTTTTAGAACCGGAGATTCCAGTTTAACGGACCCACCGGGATGTATTTCCCTTAGCACTCCATTGGCGAACGCAACCGATATTGCCTTGGATACCGATATAACGTGGAATGCAGCAGCCAATGCTACCGGTTATACAGTTACCGTTGGAACCAGCTCCGGTGCAAACGATTTATATTCTGGTGATGTGGGTAATTTGACCACACTGGATTTAACGGATGACCTACCGGAAAACAGCGAAATATTCGTGACCATAACGCCTTACAATACTTTTGGTGATGCTACCGGTTGTACAGAAGAACGTTTTACCACAGAAGCAGCTTTGGCAATACCCGCATGCGCAACATTGAGCAGTCCTTTGAACGGACGTACGGATGTTTTGCAGGGCTTTTTCTTAGAATGGGATGCGGTACCCAACGCAGATGGTTATTTATTAACAGTAACCACAACAAGTGGGGCAAATGACGTCACTAATCAAGATTTAGCTGGAGGTGGAGCTGGAGTTAGCTATGGCTTTGGATTCGATTTTAATCCGGGTGAGGTGGTCACGGTTACCATTGTTCCCTACAATGTGGCCGGCAGTGCCATGGGCTGTAGTTCGGAAACATTTACCTTAATGGATATTCCCGCATGCACCAATTTAACGGCTCCTTTAAATGGGGCCACCAATGTCTCCATTTCAACCGATTTAAGTTGGGAACCAGTGGCAAATGCCAGTGGCTATAGAATTACTATGGGAACCACGTCTGGTGGAACCGATATTTTAAGTAATACAAGCATTGGTAATCTGACCACTTTTGATGTACCTACAGACCTACCGGAAAACACGGAAATATTTGTAACCATTGTCCCGTTCAATAGCTTGGATGATGCCATAGGATGTATATCAGAAAGCTTTACGACCGAGACCATGGCGAGTCTACCAACATGTACTTCCTTAACGGCTCCTTTAAACGGCGCCACAGATGTTTCCTTATCCAGTAATGTAACCTGGAACTCGATTTCAAATGCAGACGGATATAGGTTGAGCCTAGGAACATCCCCTGGAGGAACCGATATTCTAGATAATTTAGATATGGGTAGTCTACTATCCTATGATCCCCCTTCCGATTTTACCGAGGATACCGAAGTATTTGTTTCACTCATACCTTACAACGGAATTGGCGATGCGATAGGCTGTACGGAAGAACGTTTTGTTACCGTATCTGCCCCAATGGGAACAATACCTTCCTGTACAACGTTAAACGGACCGTTACATCTTGATATAGATGTTGCCGTGGCAACGAACCTTTCATGGAACGCCGTTACCGATGCAGATGGTTATACGGTATCCGTAGGTACATCTGCCGGTGCAAATGACATCCTCAACAGTGAAGATGTAGGTGATATACTTGTTTTTGACCTGCCGAACGACCTTCCGGAAAGTACTGAAATCTTTGTTACCGTAATTCCCTATAACGAAAACGGGGCTGCAACGGGATGTACGGAAGAACGTTTTATTACAGAAACATTAGATCCTGAACCTGAACTTCCTTCCTGTACGAGCATCAATTTGCCTATGAACGGCGATACCGATGTTCCTGTAAATACATCACTAAGATGGAATGCCGTAGGAAATGTAGATGGCTATATTTTAAATATTGGCACTAGCGATGGAGGCACGGATGTCATCGATGGTTTGGATGTTAGTCTAACCACATCGTACGAACTTACCAATAATCTGCCCTCTGGAACAGAACTATTTGTTAGCATTGTTCCCTACAGTGGAAATCTTAGCGCCGAAAATTGTGGTTCACAATCATTTTTTACCGTATCCGAGGAACCAGAGGAGGAAGAAGACCTTACGCAATATGGCTTTTCTCCCAATGGTGATGGCATAAACGATTACTGGACAATTGACGGTATCGAAGCTAGCCCCGAGAACACTGTGTCTATCTATAATAGATGGGGAGATATGGTATTCCAAGTACAGGGCTATGATAACAGGGCAAACGCCTTTGATGGAACAGCAAACGAGAAAACCAAAATGGGCGCAAACGAATTGCCTAGCGGTACCTACTTCTTCAATATTGAAGTTACAGGAGAACATAATCTTAAAAAACTACAGGGCTACTTGGTCATAAAGCGATAAAACCATGAAACAATCAAAATTCCATATCGCTATTGTAGCGTTGAGCCTACTTGTGCAATTTGGACATCAAAACCTAACTGCACAACAGACACCTACGTTTGGGGAATACAACTTTAATCCTTACCTGATAAACGGAGCCTACGCAGGGCTTGCGCCCAGTACCGAGGTAACATTGAACAACTCGGGTTTTTTTAATAACATAGAAGGCAGTCCCAGAAGTTTCGCCCTTAGTGTCCATAGCCCCTTCAACCGGGGCAAGGTAGGCCTTGGTGCAGGGTTCATACGGGACGTGATCGGGGTGACCACCTCCACCAGTGCCTTTGCCACCTATTCCTATAAAATTTTCTTCGATACAAAGAACGATAGGCCCTATTGGCAAATCTATACGCCAAACTCACTATCGTTTTCCATATCGCCGGGCGTACAGCAATTCCAAGACAATTTATTAGACCTTGGAATTATGGGGGACCCAAACTTTGCGGCCAATGTAGATGCCACTCTCCCAACCGTTGGAGTTGGTATTCTATTGAACCTGGCCAACTTTTATGTAGGACTGTCCGCACCCAATATACTCGGTGACGCCCTGGCATCAAACGATGAGAACCTTGACCTGCAAAGTCCGTTTTACGGCTATTTCGGATATCGATTTTTCTCCAATCAGTTCGAGGAAATCATGATCAAACCTAGTGTATTGTTAAAACGTGAGACCGGTGCGCCGTTACAAATAGACACAAACATATCGTTTAGCTATAAGAACAAGTTTGAGCTGGGCTCTGGGTATCGCTCCAATTCTTCCATTAATTTATTGGCAGGGGTGTATCTTCTTAAGAACATCCGCGCCGTGTACAACTACAACATGGCGTTTAACGATTCGCCCTTAGGCAACACGCACGGTATTGTCCTGAGTTATCTTTTTGGGGAGGGGTATGCGAGGGATTAACACTTAAGTCTTCGTTTCAAAATTACTCACCTTTTCCCATATGTATCATGCCTCACAAACTTAAAACTATAGACTAGCAAAACCTTGTAAACGTGATACGGGTTAACAAGTAAATGGCTAAATTGGGTTCGTAACAATAATTAGAGCCTCATGAAACAAAATTTCATTATAAGCATCTTTTTTCTAATGGCCGCTTTTACAGTACCAAATACTATTAAAGCTCAAGATGCCTACCAAAGAAACCTATCCGCCGATGTAAAAGCGTACGTTTTTGACCTACACTTGAATGATCAGGACAACCAAATAAAGGGAGAAACAGAAGTAATAGTAGATTTTACCGGTCCTAATCCAAGGTTGACTTTAGATTTGGTAGGAAAAAGAGGTACTTATGGTATGACCGTAGACAAAGTGCTGGAGGGAGAACGCATTGTAGATTTTACGCATGTGGACAACAAACTTAAAATAGTCCCGACGTCATCGCCACAAGAATCCAAAACCTTTAAAATATATTATCACGGTGTGCCGGAGCGTGGTCTTGTCATAGACACCACAAAATTTGGACAACGCTCTTTTTTTGGGGACAACTGGCCCAATTTGGCGCGACATTGGTTGCCTTCCGTAGACCACCCGTACGACAAGGCCGCAATTGAATTTCGAATTACCGCTCCCGAGCATTATGACGTTGTGGCCACCGGTGAAAAGATAGAAGAAAGCAACCTCGGTAAGGGTTTAAAGTTGACTATTTACAAAGAGCCTGCACCGGTTGCCATGAAAGTGGTAACTATTGGCGTTACCAAATTTGCCAGTAAAGCCTTAGATCCAGTTTACGATATTCCAGTTTCTGCTTGGGTCTATCCGGAAAACCGATTGGAAGGTTTTCATGATTACGCCGTGGCTTCCAGAGTACTAAAATATTTTATTGATACCATTGGCCCCTATTCCTATGCTAAACTGGCCAATATGCAGGCCAAAACCCAATGGGGCGGACTGGAAAATGCTGGTACAATCGCTTATTTTGAAAATTCGGTTACCGGTAAAAACGAGGTAGAAGGTTTAATTGCCCATGAAGTAGCCCACCAATGGTTCGGTAATTCTGCGAGTGAAAACGACTGGAACCATGTATGGCTAAGCGAAGGTTTTGCAACCTATTTTGCCATTTTGTACCAAGAGTCTGTATATGGAGATGAAAAGCGAAAAGAGGAACTTCTTTTGGACAAGGCACAAATAATCGAATATTATAAAAAAAATCCCGCTCCTATCGTTGATCTTAGTATACGGGACCCTCTAAAAGTATTGAGCACCAACACCTACCAAAAAGGCGGCTGGGTATTAAATATGTTACGCCATAAACTCGGGGATGCTATATTTTGGAAAGGTATACGCACTTACTACAAGACATATCAAAATTCCAATGCGATGACCACTGATTTTCAAACTAGTATGGAAACCGTTTCGGGCCAAGATTTAGAATCGTTTTTTCAACAATGGATTTTTACCGAAGGGTATCCGGAAATCAATTGGAAATGGAAGTACTCCAACGGAATAGTACGGATTTCAATAGACCAAATACAAGAACATCATGTATTTACCTTTCCCTTGGAAATCGAAATCAAAAACGGAAAAAAGACGCGTATAGAAACATTGGAAATCACCAAATCGTCCCAAGAATTCCAAATTCCATTAAACTTAAAACCTGAAACTATACAGTTAGACCCAGAGGTATGGTTGTTATTTGAAGCACAAGAGTTTTAAGTTGTAGTTCTAAAAAACCCAAAGCACCTACACCCTTTGGGTGCTGTACGCTATTTTCAGGTATCCCGATTTGAATAAAAACCGTGGGCAACTTTTTTATGTCCCAAAATAATCGGCGATACAACTTATTTTATCATATTAAAGTTAATGATTTCTTGGTCGGTCAAGAAACGCCAATGTCCTCTAGGAAGGTCTTTCTTTGTTAATCCACCGTATACCACCCGATCCAGCTTTACAATTTTATAATCGAGCTGTTTAAAAAGGCGTTCTACGATATTGTTTCTGGAACTAAATAGTTCCAAACCTACTTCACGCTTTGGAGCATTGTCAATATAACTGATGTCCTGCACGCGTACTAGCTTTTCCTCTACCAATACCCCTTCTTTTATTTTCTGCAGGTCAGCCGCAATTAAATCGCGATCTAATACCAAATGGTAAATTTTTCGCAGTCCGTTGATAGGGCTTTTCAATCGCTTGGTAAGATCCCCATCATTCGTAAACAACAATAGACCCGTATCCTCTTTATCCAGTTTATCTACAGGTAAGAGCTTGGATTTAGAAGCGTTTGAAATTAATCCGGACACATGTCTTTTTCCTTTTTCGTCACGTATGGTGGTACTAAAATCCTTGGGCTTATTTAATACTACGTACTCCTTTTTTATAGGATTCAGTAGGCGGCCATCAAACTTTACCTCATCGGTAAGCTTTACCTTGTAGCCCATCTCGGTAATAGGCTTTCCGTTAACGGTAATGTTACCTGCGGCAATATATATATCCGCATCTCGCCTAGAACATACGCCAGAATTGGCTACATACTTATTTAAACGAATAGAATTCGGATCAGAAGGTTGTTTAGGTGCGGTACTCTTTTTTATGGGCGCGTTGCCACGTGCATAACTGCTCTTCTTAAAATTACCTCCCTGTCTGCCAGATGCCTTTTTACCTTTATTGGAACCTTCCCTACTCATAGTACTTAAATTTGCTGCAAAGGTAGCAAAGCGATTCATATCAATTTACTATTGTGAACTTTAAATCGATTTCCAGTCCGTGTCATTTTTCCATTATTGGCTATATTTATACAAATACAAAAAACAATCATGATTAAAAATTTACTTTTAGGCTACCTATTACTGTTATCCTTTTCTGTTTTCGCACAAAAAAAAGTACTGGACCATACGGATTATGAACTATGGAACACCATACAAAACCCCAATATCTCGCCCAACGGGAACCATGTGCTTTATCAAGTGGAAAAAGGAGAGAAAGATGCTACCCTACAGGTAAAGGATACAAAAGGAAAACTCATCTTAGAGCACCAAAGAGTAGAAAAAGCAGCGTTTACCTACAACTCCGACTTTGTTTTGTTTACTATTACCGCTTGGCAAGATAGCGTTCGTGCCATGAAAAGCAGAAAAACGAAAAAAGAGGATATGCCCAAAGATTCCTTAGGAATTTTAAATTTAAGTACGAACCAACTCACAAAAATCGCTAATGTAAAATCCTTTGAAATCCCAGAAAAATGGTCCGGGCATGTGGCCTACTATTTAGACGAAATTAAGGAAGAAAAGAAAGAGGACACGCTACGTAATGCCACCGACAAGAAGAAAAAATCTAAAAAAGTAGGCAAGAAAAATGGCTATCACTTGGTACTGCGTAATTTAAATACCGGAAAACAGGATACCATGCCCTACGTGACCGATTTTACCTTTGCCAAAAAAGGAAAAGTAATGGCATACACGACTACAGGAAAGGACAAGGATGCCGATGCGGCAGTTTATGTACGTAACTTAGAATCTGATAAAACCACGGAACTTCACAGCGCGCAAAAAGCCAAATACTTTAATCTAAGTCTAAGCGACTCCGGAACCCATTTAGGTTTCGTTACGGATACCGACACCACAAAAATACAAATACGGCCCAATGAACTGTATAGGTGGACAAAAGGAACCGGAAAAGCAACAAAAATACTAGATACTTCCAGCGCACCAAAGGGATACTTAGTTTCCTCAAACGGTGCTATTGAATTCTCCAAAGACGAATCCAAACTGTTCTTTGGTCTAGCTACGCCGCCCATTCTAAAGGACACTACCCTAACGGAAGATGAAATCGTAAATGTGGAAGTATGGACCTATGACGAACCCAGATTGTACACCGTACAAGAATTACAACTAAAAAACGATTCCATTGCCTCCTACCATGCTGTTGTTCATCTTAAGGACAATAAAATAATCCCCTTGGCCACAAGCGACTTTCCGAATACAGAACTCGGGGATGAGGGCAATGCTCCATATGCCTTAATCAACACGACCCTACCGCACGAACTGGAAAGCCAGTGGACAGGAAGACGGGACAATGATTATAAACTTGTTAGTACCGCTACCGGAGAAACCTTAGTTTCCTTAACAAAAGTACCACGATTACGATTGAGTCCAAAAGCCAAATTTGCTTATGGTTATAACCGCGTGGACAGCACATGGACCAGCTATTCTCTACCGGACGGAACTTATAAGGACCTAACAAAAGGAAAGCTATTTTATGACGAAACCAACGATTCCCCTAATTCCCCGTCTGCTTATGGCGCTGCCGGATGGACGGCAAACGACGAACACCTGATACTTTACGACCGTTACGATATTTGGAAATTTGACCCAAAAACAGGAGCGAGCACCAAACTGACCTCCGGTAGGGAAAGCAAAACCGTTTACCGCTATGTTTCGCTAGATGATGAATTGCGTTATATTCCTATGGACGAAAATTGGATGTTGAGCCTATTTAAGGAAGACACCAAAGATGCAGGCTATGCCGAGTACAACCCAAAAACTGGGAAAACAAAGCCCTTGTTAACCGGTCCTTACCGCTATTCTAAACCACAAAAAGCCTTAATGGACGATACCTTGATTTATACGCGGGAATCGTTTACAGACTTTCCGGACCTAAGAGTTACGGACCTCAGCATGGAAAAGAGTCTGACATTGAGTGACGCAAATCCGCAACAAAATGACTATAACTGGGGCACTATTGAACTTGTCAACTGGATATCTTTGGATGGGAAAGAGCTTACAGGTATGTTGGTAAAACCGGAGAATTTTGACCCAAACAAAAAGTACCCGTTGCTTGTTAACTTTTACGAAAAAAGCTCCGATGGTATCCATAGGCATCGCATACCACGAGCGGAACGCTCTTCTATAAACTATAGTTTTTATACTAGTAGGGGCTATGTTATCTTTAATCCGGATATAGAGTACCGTATTGGCTATCCTGGTGAAAGCGCATACAATAGCGTTATTCCCGGCGTTACATCCTTGGTAGAAAAGGGTTTTATAGACAAGGACAATATTGGCGTCCAGGGACACAGCTGGGGTGGGTACCAAATTGCCTATTTGGTTACACGGACAGATATTTTTAAAGCGGCAGAGTCCGGTGCTCCAGTACCAAACATGATCAGCGCATACGGCGGTATCCGTTGGTGGACAGGCCTGAGCAGACAGTTCCAATATGAGCATACACAAAGTAGAATTGGAGGTACACCTTGGGAATACCCGGCCAGATACATAGAGAACTCCCCAATCTTTAATATCGACAAAATAAATACACCTTTGTTAATCATGCATAACGATGCCGATGGACACGTACCTTGGTACCAAGGCATAGAATTTTTTACAGCCTTACGCCGGTTGGGAAAACCCTCCTGGTTCCTTAACTACAATGGCGAACCACACTGGCCCCTTAAAATGCAAAATCGGGTGGATTTTAATATCCGTATGGCACAGTTCTTTGATTACTACCTAAAGGGCCATTCAAAACCAGTTTGGATGGAAAAAGGAGT
>CAYGUY010000070.1:16987-20218 GCA_964353165.1 uncultured Maribacter sp. | reverse complement strand
CGGGGGCAGCTGCGTGGCAAAAGGGAAATAAACTAGGTACGGAACTACAATCGGTGATGGATTTTCAATTACTAAACATAGCTTCCGAGGCTTTTTCAAAAGAAAATAGCCTTTATAAAATCCATGAGCATTTGTCCTATGATTATTTATATAGCGATATTTTGAATGTTATGCGATTTTATGACAATCATGATGCTGAACGACTGTTTCCTAAGGAAGTAGGGCCTGGAGATTTAGAAAAATTCAAGCAGGCCTACACCATTCTTTTGACTATTCCCGGTATTCCACAACTATTTTATGGTTCTGAGTTCATGATTTCTGGAAATACCAAAAAGGATTTCGCTTACGTGAGACCTGAAATTCCAGGCGGATGGGAAGGTGATAAAAAGAATTATTTTAAAAAAAGTGGTTTTACTGAGTATCAACATCAAGCATGGGATTTTCTTCAAAAACTACTTCAATGGCGAAAAGGAAATGATGTTATTGCCAATGGGGCTATGAAGCATTTCAAAGTCCAAAATGGAGTTTATGTTTATGAGAGAAAGCTGGGGAATCGTCAGGTTTTGGTTGTTTTGAACGGAGATGAGAATACTTCAGTGTTGCCACTAGTAAATTATAAAGAGGTTTTGTCAAATGTAAATACTGGGAAGGATATTATTACAGACAAAATAATTGAGCTTAAGAGTCCCATTAAGTTGGGGCCTAAAGAGGTATTGATATTAGAATTAGAATAAATTTACTAAAGCTTAAAATACCAAAATTTTAGACATTTTTTATTCGATTTTAAGTATAGTTTACGGTGTCAGTATTTATTTCTTCACGCTAATCATAACGGCTTCACAACTTTTTAAGTCGGAGTTAAGAATTATATTTTCGGATTTTGTGCCGTCTGATATTTCTATGGATACCGTATTTGGTGGAGAAGTGCCTAGGTTGTGAGCGTATAGGAAAAGATCATTACTTTTATTAGGGTCTAATTTAATTTTAAACTCCCTTTTGTAATAGGTTAAGTAGTGTTTGTTAACGACAGAGGCGCCATTCAGATATATGGATACAATATCCCCATCCTGTCTTCCATGGTCCCATATTTTTACTGTGATATCGGTGCTGTCAAATTCAAGGTCTTTGGTATATGATATTTTTCTCCCTTCAAATTCTTCTCTGACTACAGTAGGTTTTATTTTTGTTTCTTCTCCGCGTTCAACTTGTTTTGGTTTCTCTTCTTTTAGACTAGGCGATTTCTGCTCTGATAGTTTCTTAGCTATAGGTTTTTCCTTCTTTTTCTTTCGCTTTTCCTTCTTTTTCTTTTTTATAGGTGTTGGATTTGACTCTTCTCTTGCTTGTTCACGTTGTTTTTTACGTTCATCTGAAGCTTTATTTGTGATGGTGAAGAAGGGAGTGACGAACTTGGCTATCTGAAATTTGTCCTCGGGGAACAATTCAATTCCTACGACTTGGTAGCGGTCTCCTGACCCAATATTCTTTGCTAGTTCTATACCTTCTGCAAGACCTGAGTTTTTAAATGATCCTAGTTCTTGTACTACCATTTCATCTCTAATTAGAAAAAAACGCGCAGACTTTTCAGAATCGATATTCTTTACAGACCATTCCAGGGTTGCCAAATCCGGGATTGACCATACGGTACCCGCGGAGGGTTGCGTTATAGTGATCTCCGATTTTTCACTTTGTGAAAAACATGTCGCTAGACCAATAAAAAATAGGAAGTAATGTAATAATGGGGATTTCATATGGGGTAAATAGGGTTCAAAGATACTTTTTGAAATAATAGAACAATCAACCCATTTTAAAATTTTAGTTAATGTGATGGTTTAGTTGTTGTATAACGCTGATTTTGTATAAATGTTGGATACTGACTTCTTTATCAAAATTGTTTATTATTTTATTTGGAAATAATCCATAAAATAGGAAATAATCCATAAATTAGTCATCCCAAATTTCAGGATAAGAATGCAAAAGACCATTTTACATATAGATTTAGATACGTTTTATGTATCCGTTGAGCGACTCAATAACAGGTATTTACAAAATAAACCATTATTGGTTGGTGGTACGGGGGACCGTGGGGTCGTAGCCGCCTGTAGTTATGAAACGCGAGGCTTTGGTGTGCATTCCGGTATGCCTATGAAAATGGCCAAGGAACTATGCCCCGAGGCTTTTGTAATTCGTGGTAATTCTGGGGAGTATAGCAAGCATTCGGATATGGTTACCGAAATCATAAAGGAACAGGTGCCGCTTTTTGAAAAATCCAGTATCGATGAGTTTTATGCCGATTTGACCGGGATGGACCGTTTTTTTGGTTCCTATAAGTTTTCGGGCGAACTGCGAAAGCGGATCATCAAGGAAACCGGACTGCCCATTTCGTTTGGATTGTCTGCAAATAAAGTGGTGTCCAAAGTAGCTACGAACGAAGCCAAACCTAACAATCATCTAAAGGTTGATGAGGGTTTTGAGAAGTCTTTTTTGGCCCCTTTATCCATTAAAAAAATACCTATGGTAGGGGACAAAACCTACCAAACGCTACGTAATCTGGGATTGCGTCAGGTGCGTACGGTACAAGAAATACCTATAGAGGTAATGCAGCGGGTATTGGGTAAAAATGGCGGTATTATATGGAAAAGATCCAATGGGATAGACAACACTCCGGTCATTCCCTTTTGCGAACGAAAATCCATATCTACCGAGCGTACCTTTACAAGGGACACCATCGATGTCGTAAAACTCAGGGGAATCCTTATTGCCATGACCGAGAATTTGGCCTACCAACTACGTAGGGGCGAAAAGTTAACGGCCTGTATCAATGTTAAAATTAGATATTCGGATTTTAATACCTACTCCAAACAATTACGGATCCCGTACACGAGCGCAGATCACATATTGATTCCTAAAATTCTGGAACTGTTCAAAACACTGTATAATAGACGTTTGTTGGTGCGGCTTATAGGGGTTCGGTTCAGTCATTTGGTTGCAGGCAATTATCAGATAGACTTGTTCGAGGATACCGAAGAAACCCTCAACCTTTATAATGCGATGGATGCTATCCGAAAACGGTATGGGGACAAAAGTGTGCTAAGGGCGGCGGGGATGGATGCTAAAACTATAGGTAGGATAAATAACCCTTTTGATGGTAGACCGCCGGTGGTGCTGGCGCATAGGAAGCAGTAAAGCCCCCTAGCCCCCAAAGGGGGAACTCCTACTCGGGTGGGTAGTGGG
>CAYGUY010000070.1:11340-16887 GCA_964353165.1 uncultured Maribacter sp. | reverse complement strand
AGAAACTTGAAACAAAAACGAAAGACCCAACAAAATAAGTCTAACATCTAAAATCTCAATTCTAACATCTACCTCAACTGCCACACATATTACAGCTTGCGTTACGGCACTTTTTCGGAGGTGGCGCTGCTGCAATTAGCGCAGGAAAATCACGTAAGCCAATTGGCACTTACCGATATCAATTCGACCTCGGCAGGTTTGAATTTTGTGAGGAAGGCACAGGAATTGGATATCAAACCCATTTTGGGAATCGATTTTAGGAACGGGGTAGAACCCTGCTTTGTGGGCATCGCAAAAAATAACGAAGGCTACCTGGAACTCAATGATTATCTGTCGGGGCATTTACATGATAAAAGGGATTTTTCGGTCAGGGCTCCTAAATTTAAAAATGCTTACACCATTTACCCTTTTGAAAAGGTATTGCAGTACGAAATAACAAGCTTTTTAGAAGATGAGTATATTGGTATTTCCATTGCCGATCTAAAACGATTGCGTTTTTCAAGATTAACAGCTTTTAAGGGTAAGTTGGTCGTGCAACAGCCGGTGACGTTTAGGAACAAGCGAGACTTTAATGCCCATCGTTTGCTACGTGCCATAGATAATAATACCTTGTTAAGTAAGCTTTGTGTTACAGAGCAGGCAGATCCGGAGGAGAAAATGTTTCCCATCCAAAACCTAGCGGCAGCCTTTTCTGATTATCCCTTTATATTGGAGAATACAGAACGTTTTATGAATGCCTGCTCCATTCATTTCGATTTTTCCAAAGGACGAAAATCACAAAACCTTAAACACTACTTGGGCAACCAAAAGGAAGATGAACTGTTGTTGGAAAAACTTTGTAAGGAAGGGCTACCATACAGATATCCCGAGGTAAATGAGGCGGTGCTTGCACGATTGCAAAAGGAACTTGGCCTTATTAAACAAATGGGTTTTGTTTCCTATTTTTTAATCAATTGGGACATTGTAAGCTATGCGCGCAGCCGTAACTTCTTTTATGTAGGCCGGGGTAGTGGTGCCAATAGTATTGTGGCGTATTTATTACGTATTACGGATGTGGACCCTATGGAACTGGACCTCTATTTTGAGCGTTTTATGAATCTGTACCGTGCCAATCCGCCCGATTTCGATATCGATTTCTCACATCACGATAGGCCTATCATGACCCAATATATTTTTGAACGTTTTGAGCATGTGGCCCTGTTGGGTACCTACGTTACTTTTAAATGGCGGGGAATGGTGCGGGAACTGGGAAAGGTATTTGGCTTGCCCAAGGACGAGATCGATAAATTGTGTGACGGTAAGTTTCAAGATTCCAGATTAGATGGGGTTTCTGCCTTGGTGGTCAAATACACCAAACTCTTGGAAGGTATGCCTAACTACCTGAGTATCCATGCGGGCGGTATTTTAATCAGTGACAGGCCCTTGCATTGGTTTTCGGCCACGCATCTGCCGCCCAAAGGCTACCCTACAACCCAATACGATATGGTCATTGCGGAGGATGTGGGACTGTATAAGTTTGATATCTTGGGCCAACGCGGGCTTTCAAAAATCAAGGAGTCGATCACTATTTTGGAGCAGACCAGACCGGACGAAATTGCCCAATGGGATATTCACGACATCAAACGGTTCAAGAACGATCCCAAAATCAATGACCTTGTTAAAACCGCACAATGTATGGGCTGTTTTTATGTGGAATCCCCTGCCATGCGTATGCTGCTAAAAAAATTGCAGGTAGATAATTATCTAGGCTTGGTAGCTGCGAGTTCTATTATTCGCCCAGGAGTGGCCAAAAGTGGGATGATGCGGGAGTATATCCTAAGGCACCGTAATCCCGGTAGGGCAGAAGAACTGGCACATCCTGTGATGTTGAGCATTATGCCAGAAACCTATGGGGTTATGGTCTACCAAGAAGATGTGATTAAGGTTGCACACCATTTTGCAGGTCTGGATCTGGGCGAGGCAGATGTCTTACGCCGCGGGATGAGTGGTAAATTTCGTTCGCGGGCAGAATTCCAAAGGGTAGAGGAAAAGTTTATTTCCAACTGTCGGGAAAAGGGTTATGGTGACACATTGATTTTTGAAATCTGGAACCAAGTGGCCAGTTTTGCCGGGTATGCATTTGCCAAAGGGCATTCTGCTTCTTATGCCGTGGAGAGTTATCAGACCTTGTTTTTACGCGCTTATTTCCCCTTGGAATATATGGTGGCCGTGCTCAATAATGGCGGTGGATTTTATAGGGCCGAGTTTTATATTCATGAGGCTCGTATGTTGGGGGCGAGCATTCATGCTCCCTGTATCAATAAAAGTGATGCCGGGAATCGTATTTATGGCAAAGAATTGTATCTAGGGTTTATGTATTTAAAGGAATTGGAAGTCCGCGTAGTCGACCGAATTTTAAAGGAGCGTTCGCTAAACGGTGCGTATCTTTCTTTGGAAGATTTTTTAGATCGGGTATTGATATCCATAGAACAGGCAAGTATCCTGATCCGTATCGATACTTTCCGTTTTACCGGAACCAATAAACATGAACTGTTATGGAAAGCACATTTATACCTGACCAAGAACATTAAAATAGACCACCCCAAGCTGTTCCGTCCCAAACAACAAGATTTTGAGATTCCTAGATTACACACCACCGACTTAGAACAGGCTTTTACCCAACTAGAGCTATTGGGCTTCTGTTTGTGCAGTCCGTTTGCTTTGTTGGTTGAGCCTCCCAAAAATACTACGGGAAGTAAGGATTTGGAACGTTATCTAAATAAGCATATTGATATTTACGGCTATATAGTCACGGTTAAAAACACCAAGACCCATAAAGGCAAACGCATGCATTTTGCCACTTTGGTAGATCAGCAAGGTGCTGTTTTTGATACGGTACTTTTCCCTCCCGTAGCAGCGGTATATCCTTTTCAGGGCAGGGGAATCTATCGCTTTTATGGTAAGGTGGTAAGTGAGTTCGGGTTTTTGAGTATCGAGGTAGTTAAAATGCAGAAACAGGACTATGTACAGGATCCTAGATACGCCGATATGAAAACCAGCGCCAAGGTCTTTGGAAGATCAAGAAATCCCTTAAAGGAGTCATCAGGGGAATCATAAATCTAATACAATCGCCAGAAAACATGTTTATATAGCCGCTATATCAAAAGAGACAGCAATAAAGAAATACATAATAAGTAGTAGTAAGCCTTTTTCATCCCAATGAAAAAGGCTTAATTTTAATACCTCTTAGAGGGAATTACATTCGTATTTTCGACCTTCTAAATTCCTCTATTTCCTTTGAGGTTGTAGGCAAGGGATTACCCAATAATCTATAACCTTCTTCTGTGATTAAAAAATCGTCTTCTATACGGATACCCCCAAAATCATGGTATGCCGCTACGGTGTCATAATCGATGAAATCAAGAAACTTGTTCTGTCTTTTTCGCAAGGCGATAAGTTCTGGGATAAAATAAATTCCGGGCTCTATGGTGAGTACCATGCCGGCTTCCAAAGCTTTTCCTAGCCTAAGGGATTTAAAACCAAATTCGGTGCTTTGTTTCAGGTCTTCGGTATAGCCAACATACTCCTCCCCAAGGTTTTCCATATCGTGTATGTCCAGCCCCATCATATGTCCTAAACCACATTGAAAAAAAACGGTGTGGGCACCGGCTTGTACCGCATCGCTAGCATCACCTTTCATGAGTCCTATTTCAATGAGGCCTCGCACGATAGATTCACATGCGATCAAGTGAACATCCTTAAATAATTGTCCGGGTCGCAAGGCAGCTACGGAATTTTTATAGGCCGCATACACGATATCGTAGATTTTCTTCTGCTTTCCTGTAAAGCTTGTATCCACGGGAAAGGTTCGCGTTAAATCCCCTCCGTAATTGGAATGGTTTTCCGCACCGCAATCGCAAAGCATCATGTCACCCGATTTTAATGTGTTTCTTCTGTAATGATTGTGTAGAATTTGTCCGTTAATGGTCGTAATTGGCGGGAAAGAAGTGCCGTGTCCATAGGAAAGCGCAATCTTACAAATCTCCCCATACACATCAGATTCGGATATTCCCGGTTCGGCAACTTCCATAGCTCGGTATTGCATACGTACGGTGGTATTCACAGCCTTTTCAATTTCTATAATTTCGGAGCTGGACTTGATGCTCCGCAGTTTAACGACCGCTTTGATCAGTTCAATGGATGCCTTTTCCTTAAAATTGAGGGTCTTCGATTGAAAGAGGGAAGCTAATGTGATTTCATGCTCAGGCCGGTAGGGCTGAATAAAGTGAATGTTACGATCTTTTGCTTTATTGATATAGTTAGGTAGTTTAGAGGATACTTGCACGTTTGAAACCCCTACGTCTAAAGCCCTTGCTTCTAAGGTCGTTGGTTGACCCATAAAAACAATATCATCGATAGAGAGGTTGTCTCCGAAAATAATTTCGGTATTATTGTCTACATCGATAATCGCGTTGAGGTTTGCTTGTGCGAGACCAAAGAGGTATAGGAAGGTACTGTCTTGTCTAAAGGGATACCAATTATCCCCATAGTTAATACTGCTTTCCTGGTTTCCCAAAAAAAGTAACACTCCGCTTTTCATTTCTTTTTTCAGGGCCTTCCTTCGTGCCATATATTCGGATTTTTCAAACATATAAAATCAGTTTTTAATCATTATCAAAACAAATGGCCTGCCTATTTTTTGTCTGTCGGAAGGTTTTCTTTCCAGAATTTATCCATCGTTTGCCTTAAGTGGTAAGAGGTGTTCTCCCTTTCGCGAATGGAATGTGAGCGCATGGGGTAGGACATCATTTGGAACATTTTATTGTGTTTGATCAAGCGGTCCGTTAACATTTCAAAGGTTTGATAATGAACATTATCATCTGCCGTACCATGAATGATCATAAGATTACCCTCTAAATTTTGAGCAAAGTTGATGGGTGATCCGTCATGGTAGCCTTTTGCATTATCCATTAATAGTCCCATATAGCGTTCTTGGTACGTTGCGTCGTATAATCTTTGGTCGGATACAAAGGAAACTGCAAGTCCCGTTTTATAGATTTCTGGATAACGGAACATACAGTTTAGGGTCATTTGACCGCCACCGCTCCATCCCCAAATACCTACACGTTCGGGGTCTAGAAAATCATAGGTTTTTAGTATTTCTTTAGCCGCTTTTGATTGGTCTTCAGAGGCTAGGATTCCGATCTGTCCGTAGATCGATTTTCGCCAATCGCGACCCCTAGGCGTTTTTGTTCCCCTATTGTCAACACTCATGACCACATAGCCTTGTTGTGCCATATACTGATCCCACAGACTGCCACCACCCCAATTATCTTGAACGGTAGCCCCAGCAGGTTCTCCATACACAAAGAACAATAGCGGATACTTTTTGGAAGCATCAAAATCTTTTGGCGTTATCATCCATGCATCAAGGATATCCTCCCCAATATCTACTTTAACGAATTCCTTGGGGTTCAGGTTCAAGGCATCGTACTTTTTCTTTAGTTGTGCGTTGTCCTCCAATACCCTCATCTCTTTATGTGCAGGTAAACTTACTAGGGAAAATCT
>CAYGUY010000070.1:0-11240 GCA_964353165.1 uncultured Maribacter sp. | reverse complement strand
AGCCAACCGTCACGTTCGCTGGACCATGTGAAGTATTTCTCATTGTCCAACCAGCGTATATCATCATGTATATCTAAAAATGCAGCTTCCTTTTCCAACAATATGGTATCTATGGTCATGGACTTGATGTCGCCTACCCAAACGGTGTTCGTATTTTGTGGTCGGTTCAATTGCTGAATCATGACCTCGTTTGAATTAGGGATAAAATCCATCCGAGCCAAGTAATTATTTCTGGGATCACCTGGAATATCGAACCACTTAGTGGTTCCGCCAGTTGCGGGAACAACGCCAACCTTTACGGAGGATAAGGTAGTTCCAACCTTAGGGTAGGGCATTGGTAATGGTTTGGAGTAAATGGAGTCGATATTGTTGATCATGTAAAAGGTGCCTACCCCTTTGGTATTCGATTGCCAATAGGCAATGTTTTCGCCATCGGGACTCCAACGAAATCCGTCACGGCAATTTAATTCTTCCTCATACACCCAGTCAAAAGTACCGTTTATGGTATCGTCACCGCCATCTGTTGTTATTGGTAGAATGCTTTGGTCTGCAAGGCTTTCTACATAAATATTCAGTTCACTTACGTACCCAACCTTAGAAGCATCGGGTGAAAATTTCGCAAACATAAGAGTGGTTTGTGGCAATCCTTGCCCCAAACGGTTCAGATTACCCGTTTTTAGGTCAAGTACCCAATAATCTCCGCGGGTATGGTAACGCCATACTTTTCTTGTATTGGTGAATATAAGGAGTTTGTTATTGTCTTCGGACCATTGGTAATCGGCTATTTTTAAAGGTATTTTCTCATTCGTAGGTATCAATTTTGAGGCGGAAACGATAACCCTCCTTTTTCCCGACTTGGCATCATAGGTAACGATATCGCTACCGCCTACTTCGCTATTCTTTTCTAAGGTGGAGTAGCCTTTGTTATCCTTCATCCATCTAACAGGTCCAAAACCTTGTTGCGCGTAGTTAGCGTTTTTATAAATATCCTCAAGGGTCAGTTCAATATTTTCTTGTGCGGTACAAAAAAAGCCTATTAGCAAGGTTAGGAAGAGGAGAAAATGAACTTTAGTTTTATTCATGGTATAGTTGTTTTTACATGGCTGAATTTAGTAATTTTAATGCTATTACTATTAAATCAAAGACCATGAAATCATACCCCAGTATTTTTAACGATGTCATTGGCCCCGTAATGAGAGGGCCATCCAGTTCGCATTGTGCTGCGGCCTTACGAATCGGAAGAATATGCAGGGACTTAATGGAAGGCGATATTGAAGACGTCTACATAGAGTTTGATCCCAATGGCTCTTTAGCAACTACCCACGAAGGCCAAGGTTCGGACATGGGTCTCTTTGGTGGGTTTTTAGGTTGGGACGCTGATGATGAACGCTTAAAAGATTATGAACAACATATCGCCGATGCCGGTATAAAAATAAAAATCGATATCCATGATATTGGCGCAGATCATCCCAATACCTATAAGATTACGTTGCGAAATTCAAGAGAAACTCATGAGGTTATAGGACTTTCTACAGGTGGGGGAATGATAGAGATCATAGCGATAGATGGGGCACCGCTTTCCATGCTGGGAGGTTTTTTCGTAACCCTACTTTATATGGCTCCTGAAATTGATATGTATAACACTATAGTAAACCTAAACCTTGGTGACGTAGAAGAACATAAGGGGTCATCCAATTTTATTTCGGTACGTTCCGATGAGGTTCAGCAAAAGGAACTTCTTAAAACCGTGTCTACGTTCGATACTATTTTGGCTATAAAATTGATTGCTCCCGTGCTCCCTATCAAATCAAGGAAAGACCTAAAAGTTCCGTTTATTACGGTGGAGGAAATGCTGGAGTTCAATACGGATAGAAATTTAAACCTATGGGAGCTTGCCATTACATACGAAAGTGTACGTGGAAATATTACACAACAGGAAGTTTTGGACCGTATGGGTGCCATTGTGGATATTATGGCAAATTCCATTGCCGCTGGATTAAGAGGAACCAGTTATGATGACCGAATCCTAGGGCCACAGTCGCTCACTTTTAAAAAGAGGTTGGAGGAAAAGAAATTGGTGCCGGGAGATGTATTGAATAACTGCGTAATGTATACTTCTGCAATGATGGAAGTGAAGAGTTCCATGGGCGTAATCGTAGCTGCTCCTACTGCAGGTTCTTGTGGCGCGGTACCAGGAACATTGATTGGAACGGCCCATACATTGGAGCTTTCTAGGGATGTAATGGTAAAAGCAATGTTGGCCGCGGGTCTAATAGGTGTATTTATTACTGAACATGCTACGTTTTCTGCTGAGGTAGGAGGTTGTATGGGCGAATGCGGTTCCGCTTCAGGAATGGCCGCAGCAGGTGTAGTAGTGCTGCAAGAAGGCACCTTGTCCCAATCTTTGGCTGCGGCTTCCATGGCCTTGCAGAGTTCTTTAGGCCTTATTTGTGATACCATAGGAGATCGGGTAGAAGCACCTTGTTTAAACCGGAATGTAATGGCGGCTTCTACAGCAATTTCTTGTGCTAATATGGCCTTGTCGGATTATGACCAGGTAATTCCTTTGGACGAAGTGATAGAAACGATGAAGCATGTAGGGGATGCAATTCCCCATACCCTTAGGTGCACTGGATTAGGTGGTTTGGCCATTACTAAAACAGGAAAGAAAATAGAAGCAGAACTGGCCAGGTATAAGGAGAACAAAAGCAAAGGAGCGTTTAAGTATTGTTAGGAAATGCCAAATAAAGATGGAATATATCGAATTCAGGACGATAAAAAGTAAAGGGTTTTTAAAGATTTTGTGTAATGCCTATTGCTGGCTTAATCTATGTTTTATCTCGCATTAAAATGAATTGAGTTTTTTTGAGAACATATCAAAGTCATAAGGAATAGTATTAATTTAACTAACACAATAGGTTATGAAGACCAGTCGTAGAAACTTCGTTAAAACAGTGCCGCTCGTTGCACTTATGCCTCAACAAGCGCTGAGCAATATAGTTGGAGGGATGGCTAGTCCTTTTGTATCCGCTTTTTTTAATGATAAGATTGATGCTATTTATGATAAGGCCATTGTAATTGACGGTATTATTATTACACGAAATTGGGACGAAGTAGCGGACGAAGCACTTGCCAAATCTGGGTATACAGGCTTTAATGCTTCTTTAGACTCTGGTAGTCTCAATAGAGCGCTAGCATCATTATCGGATTGGCACACGCGCATTAAGGATAATCCTGACCGATTTATCAAAGCAACCAGTGCCGATGATTTTATCCAGGCTAAGAAAGAAGGTAAGGCGGCGGTAATGATGGGCTTTCAGAATACCACTCCGTTAGAAAAGTACATTAACAATATGGACATCCTTTACCAAGCGGGTACCCGATGGATGCAGCTCACCTATAATGAGCGCAATTTGGTTGGGGATGGATGTACGGAACGAACCAATGCCGGATTATCGGACTATGGAATCGAAGTGGTAGAGCGTATGAATGACTTGGGTATTATCGTTGATCTTTCACATTGTGGGCAAGCAACTACGAATGATGGCATCAAATTTAGTAAGGTAGGTACATCCATTAATCATTCTATGTGTGAAGCCTTGTACAAGAATCACCCACGTGCTAAAACGGACGAACAGATTCGAGCTATGGCAGATAAAGGGGGAGTTATGGGAATTATCTCTCTCGGGTATATGATAGGACCCAACTTGGGAGTAGAAACTACATTAGAAACCTATGTAGACCACATTGAACATGCGGTTAAGGTAGGTGGGATAGACCATGTAGGGCTTGCGGCCGATTTTGCAGTTCAGGGGTTGGAAGCAACAGGAGCTACGCGTAAGAATTGGTATGAGCCAAGATTAACTCGTTTTAAACCATCCTATAAGGTACAATGGCCTCCATGGATTCCTGAATTAGATACACCAGATCGTTATAGGTATGTTGCTCGGCTCTTGGACAAACGGGGGTTCAGTACAGGAGATATTGAAAAAATAGTAGGAGGCAACTGGTTGCGATTTTTTCAAGATACCTTAAAATCTTAGGTCAGTTTGCGAATTGCAGATTTTAAAGGAATAGGAAAATTGGAAGTTATAAAATGTAATTATGAAAACGAAGTACAAAGAAGTAAGTAAAAGTCATTTAAACTGGTTTTCATGGATACTGCTACTCCTAATTTTATCAGGATGTTCGTATACCGCCAATAGTTGGACAGATGTGGATGATGAAGGGACATTTCTTATTTACCGAAGACAATCACTAATCGGAGAAGAGACCTATACTGTAAAAAGGGATGGATCTTCAATACTTGTCAAATCCCTTCAGGGTGAAAACGAACGCGGAAGGATAACCGGTGTAGATGCAGAATTACGTCTTGATACGGACTTGGCACCTATCTCCTATTTTAGTAGACGGATTGCTAATCAGGATACTGTCAATATTTTTAAAATGGAACAGGATGGTGGTAATGTTAGCATCTGGGAAAAACATTTCGATGTAGTCAACAATACAGTGCCAGCCGATTTTTATCCCTTGCATAGCAATATTCCGGCAGCTATGGAAATGATGTTATATCAATATTGTTTTAAAAAAGGAGGTCCGCTCAAGATTCCAACACTACCCCGAGGGGAAGTTTCCATGGTGCATAAAGGACAGGATATTGCCCAGATAAATGGGAATGAGCTTCGGCTCGATAGGTATGTTGTTGAAGGTATTAATTGGGGAGGTCGTACCATTTGGCTTGATGCCGATAAAAACCTTATAGCCCTGGTAAAAGCGAATACGCAAATTAGAGAGATTATTAAGAAAGGATATGAAGAAGCAATGCCCATTTTTATATCGGGTCATGCTAAAGAGCAAATAAATGCGCTAAAAGAATATACCAAAAAGCTAAAAGGAGAACAGGCACAAATTATGGCGTTGGTAGGGGGTGATATCGTTGATGGATTGACCGATACGACCCAAAAGGATATGGTGCTGCTAGTCAAAGATGGTCTCATAGCCGCTATAGGTAGTCGTTCAACTATGGATATTCCTAAAGATGCTAAAATCATTGACGTAACCGGAAAAACACTCATGCCCGGTTTGTGGGATATGCATGCACATTCCAATCAAGTCCAATGGGCGCCAGCATATTTGGCAGGAGGCGTTACCACGATTCGCGACAATGGAAACGAAGTTGAATTTGCAACCTCATTCCGCGATGGTATTGCCAACGAGGGCTTATTAGGTCCCGATATTCTATTGGCAGGTATGACAGATGGAGCGGGGGCTAAGGGTAATGGTGTCGTACGAGCAACCAATGCCGAAGAAGCTCGGGAAGTCGTTGCAACATACCATAGGAATGGATATAAACAAATTAAAATCTACAATTCTATAACTCCAGAGGTGTTGAAGGTTTTAGCTGAAGAAGCTCATAAAAAAGGGTTGACTGTTACCGGGCATATACCAGCTGCCGTCGGTACGGCTATTAACGCCGTCAATTTAGGAATGGATATGTTTAGTCATGATAGAGCAATTTACTCTGTGCTATTTCCGGAAAAAACAAAACTTCAAGCAGGAAAAGATATGTTAGAAAACCCTGAGGTGTCTGCCGAACGAATTAAACAAGCGATTGACTTTTTATTGGAAAACAAAATAGCATTAGATCCTACCCTTAATTTGAGAGTGATTCTTAACACTATTGAAGGAACAACATTGGAAACGGTAGAACCTGATGCGGGTAGAATTGCATATGAGCTATGGGAAGGCAAAAGATTCCGAAAAGGCAATCGTCTTGAAGTAGTAAAAAAAGAAGTAGAAAAATATACCAAAGGCGCGGAGATTGTTAAGGATTTTTTTAGAGCAGGAGTGCCTATTGTGGCAGGCACTGATAATTTTGTTCCTGTTTTTAGCTTATATCTGGAAATAGAGACCTATCATAAACTAGGAGGATTGACCCCGTTTGAATCAATACAGACGGCTACTAGTATTCCAGCACAGGTAATGGGTATGGATTCAGAAACAGGAACCCTAGAAGTTAACAAACAAGCAGATATTGCTATATTGGATAAGAATCCGCTAGTCGATATCACCAACATCAGAACGGTATCCGCGGTGCTTACCAATGGCAATTACTACCTAAGTAATCCTTTATGGGAGGCGGCCGATTTCAAACCGAGAAAAAATTAACCAGCACAAACATTACTATTATGAAAATTTTTCACCCTTTTTTTTTAGCCATTCTATGCATCTCGTTTTCCTCAATTACAGGTTTGGCACAGTCTGGACCGGAAGCAGACTATGATCCAGAGGCAAGACTTGTAGAACTAGGTATCACCCTTCCTATGCCTCCACAACCTGTTGCTAATTATGTAAATGGAGTTCGCACAGGAAATCTTATATTTTTAGCTGGAAAAGGACCACGCTATGCCGATGGAACTGAGATAACAGGAAAGCTAGGGCAAAATGTATCCATAGAAAAAGGATATGAAGGTGCACGCTTGACCGCAATTAACCAGCTCTCGGTGCTTAAGGACATGTTAGGGAACCTAAATAAAGTAAAGCGCATTGTTAAAGTACTAGGGATGGTCAATTGTGACCCCTCTTTTATAGACCAGCCAAAAGTCATCAACGGGTTTTCAGATGTAATGGTAGCTGTGTTCGGAGAAAAGGGTAAACATGCTCGAGCTGCCGTAGGTATGGCTTCATTACCCAGAGGACAAGCAGTAGAAATTGAGTTGATAGTAGAGGTGTATGAGTAGAATTACAGATGGGTTGTAGGCTTTTTGGTGCTTTTGGATAATATCAAGTTTTATGGATTGTACTTTCTTTGCATGATGGTTAAATCGTTCGTTTTTTCTTGTTTGGTATAATATAATGTTAGTATAAAAAAAGCCCTCAATTTCTTGAGAGCTTCTAGCGGTCTGGACGGGACTCGAATTTTTCTCCTAAATGCCCTGTTTATAGGGCCTGCCAAAGGGCAGTTTTTTAGGCGCACCGAAATGCTCACTTTTTAACATAAGTTTAACGTTTATCCAGAACTTCTAGCTTCTATATTACGCTATTAAGGGTCCATTAAACGTTCTTTTTAAGGAACTGGGCTAAGGCTGTTCATAGGACACATCGTTGCAGTAGTTATTTCATTTTGACAACTATTTTCCCTTTTGCCCGACCAGATTTCTGATGAACTAAAGCGTCTATGGCTTGGGAGAAAGGGAATATCCTATCGATAACCGGTTTTATTTTTTCAGTCTCTATCAATGACTTAATATCATTTAGTTGATTTCCATTAGGTTGCATCAAGACCAACTTGTAATAAGCAGATTTATTCTTGGCCTGCTTTGTTACCTGCTTTCTTTTTAATTTTAATATGAAACGAATAAGACTATTGAGTCCTAATTCTTTTGCCGTTTCACCATCTACTTCACCTGCCAAGCTAATTACTTTTCCACCTTTTCGGATGGCTTTGAAAGCGTCTACGGTATAATTCCCACCGAGCGTATCATAAACGACATCAATATCTTTAACTACGTCAAGATAGTTTTCCGTCTTATAGTCAATTACTCTATCGGCACCTAAGTCTTTTACCCAAGATAGATTTTTAGTACTTGTTGTGGTGTATACATAAGCTCCTTTGTTTTTAGCAAATTGAATTGCAAATGTTCCTATTCCGCCAGAACCGGCATGAATCAAAACTCTGTGGCCTGATTTTAAATTGGCCTTCTGGAAAGATTGAATAGTGGTGAGACCAACCAAAGGAAGGCTGGATGCATTGGCGAAATCTAAGTTCGAAGGTTTTAAACTGACTACATTGGCATTTACAGCTACAAATTCAGAAAATGTGCCTGGAGCATCAGAAGGAACTCTGGAATATACTTCATCTCCAATATTTAAATGACTTACGCTAGCACCTTTCTCAATGACAACTCCTGAAACATCAAAGCCAATTAGAGCGGGAAAAGTCAGTTTCCTTACTTTTTTCATGGCACCCTCAATAATTTTATAGTCAATAGGATTTACACCAGCAGCGTAAACTTCAATTAATACCTGATTATCCGATATAACTGGTTTTTCTATTTCATTGAAACCTAAATTACTTTGAATATCTCCGTATCCTTTTATTTGTAATGCTTTCATATTCTATCCATAAAGTTGCAATTAATTGCTGCCAGCGTCCATCTAAAATGAGTATGCGCCACAGTTACTAGACCTGATAAGTTTCATAATTGGTAATTGCCTTTCCAAGTGCGCAGTCCGTATATTCAATTTAGTATTTGTTAGCAGGTTTATCCTATTTTCAAAATTGAAGTCAAGCTATTTGTATCTAACTTTGTCCAACGTGATGATAAGGGTTACTCCATCATATGCGTATCAATATATTTTTCGCCACCCTTGCTCCACTTGTGTGTTGTTTTCGGTGAAAGTAAATGTAATGCGGTCTTTTGAGGGATTTACACTATAACCGTAAACAATGTCTGCTCCTCCTTCCTTCTGCAAAGTGATGCTCTGCTCCAGTTCATTCATTATGAAGACTCCTATAGTATTTACTGAAGGCTCTTCCAAATTATACTCTCCTCTATTGTCTTGTGTATTATTATCTGCATAAAACTCTAAAATCACTTCAGGTAGTGGTATCGTGTCTGAGGTACCATTTATAGTTTGACTAGACAGTTCCCAGCCCCCGTAGATACCTGATTCAAAAAGCAGATCTTCTTCAATATTTAGGTCATCTTCGCATTGAAATGCCATTAATAGAGGAACAAAAAGTAATATTCTTAATGTTTTCATTGTTTTGTCAATTTAAGCTTCAATATAAAAATACGCCAAAATATCTACTTTATTTTAGAGCAGTTGTTGAATTAACAAAGGCTTAATCTACTGTTTTTCATACAAGTGGTTGGTAACCAACTGATTTATATTCTAAGTCAGATTTTAATTTTCCCCGGCCATTACATCGCCATTTGTATCCCAAATGACACAAATCACCCAAGACACCTTATCATAAAGAAACAATACTATACTATTCGCAACATCAGGGACAGCTCAGTTTCTTCCTTCCCTCCAAATACTCAATGATAAACAGGTGCGTTCACAACTGCCGCAGATACTGCGTTAACATAATGTTGGAGACTTTATTCAGCCTCTCGTTTGTAGTAAGTGACAATACTCGCTTTTGCAATCGTGTTATTCCATAGGTAGTATCCAACAACAGCAGGGTTTATGTTTTCATCTAATCCCAACTTATCCGTTTTCAAGGCATAGACGGTAATAATATATTGATGCAAGCCATGACCTTCAGGTGGACATGGCCCTCCATATCCTTTAACCCCATAATTAGTGATGCTTTGAACAGCACCTTTGGGAGCTAGTTTTGTTGATACATCTCCAGCACCACCTACCAATTCATTGGTATTGGAAGGAATGTCAAACATTACCCAATGCCACCACCCGCTACCTGTTGGCGCATCAGGGTCGTACATAGTCACCGCAAAGCTTTTGGTTCCTTCTGGTGCATTCTCCCATGATAGCTGAGGTGATTTATTATTTCCTACGCACCCAAAACCATCGAACTCTTCGGTTAAGGTAGCTTGTCCGCCTAATTCTTTACTTGACAAGGTGAAGGTTGACTGGCCAAATGAAATTTGTGAAATAATACTGAATGCAATTAATAAGATTGTCTTTTTCATGATTCTTTGTGTTTAAATTATGTTGCAAAGTTCATGATTTGTTAGACCAATTAGTGCATGCGAATGAGTCAGAAAGTATTGCTAAAAGTTCAAGATGATTGAAATTTTTTTGGAGTCACCCCGTACTTTGATTTGAATGCTTGAATAAAGTTGGTTAGTGATTCGTAACCTATATCAAGATAGATATCGGATGGGCGTTTCCTTTCATTTTTCAACAAAATAGCCGCGTATTCTAGTCTCCTCTCTTGAAACCATTTGCTGGGCGATACCCGATATTGTTTTTCAAAAGTCCTTTTAAAAGTCGACAAACTCATATTGCACAAGAAAGCCAATTCATTTAAGGTTAATTTGTTCAATTTGTTGTTTTCCACTACCTGTTGAAAATGTAAGTCATAGTCATTGACACTCGTTATCAAGGATTCAAGGAAGCTATAGTCTAAACTATCGGTAAGGTATAATATTAATTCTTCAAATTTAACTTGAAGTACTCTCTGTCTATTTGATGAAGATAGATGATCAAGACTGGTCAAACTTTCAGCAAACGAGCGGAGGTACCGATCAAATGGAATGGATTGAATGGTTTTTCTCTCGGTACGTTTGGAAGGTACAATAGCATACTTTTTAACAAGCTGTAAAACTGCTTCATTTGTAAAAAATAGAAGTACACTTCTATAGCTATTATTCGTTCCAGTTAATTTCTCCGTCATTAAGCATTTACCTGCTTTCATTAAAAGAAATTGAGTATTTGAAATAGCGATAGACCTACTATCAGAATGAACCTCCTTATAGCCTTCGAGAAGAAGACTAAATACATTCATAGAAAGATTGACTTGCTGCTTAGTTGACTCTTGTTGAGCTCTATAATCATGAACAAGTATATCTGATTTTAGGTGGGGTATTAAGTCTTCTGGTAAGTTAACGGTTTTCAAAGTTCAATTGTCTCTAATAACTGTACATAATCATTAATCATACATCCATTATATGAATAATAAAAATACACAATTCATTGCAACCATTTCATAGTGCCTTAAAACCGCCAATTATTAAAACCAATTAAGAAAAAGTATGGAGTGCCGAAAAAGGTTGGTTTAATGAAACTAAAGAGTATACAGTTTTAAATAATTACAATAGCAAGTTTTTCAATCTGTTACCTTCCTCATCAACCACTCCAATGGACCAACCTTTTTATATTTCCGCCAAATTACGGCAAATAAAATACATAATACACTAAATTCTAAAGCATAGGTAACTGAAAATTCAATAGAATAATTTCCCATATTCGATGGATTTATCGCTTCAACAATTCCCATTCCAATAATGACATGTGCGACGTAAAACGTTAACGCTAATTGACCGGTTTTGTTTAAAGCATCAATTATGACACTATCTTGAAACCGTTTGGCAATTAGGATACAAGCCGAAATTGTGGCAAAAGCAATTGCGATGCCATTGCACATATAAAATGGAAGTGGTGGCATTGGATCTGTTCCAATAATTTCGATTAGCTCCTCACTAGTTTTTAGGTTTCCTTCTGATAAAAATGTAATAGATAAATAAGACAGAATCTGAATTGAA
>CAYGUY010000069.1:18553-20375 GCA_964353165.1 uncultured Maribacter sp. | reverse complement strand
GGAACCCATTCCTTCTTGAAAAAATTGTGGCGGTTATACCACTTAGGTGTTGATAGTACTTTTTATGTTTCGGATAAGGAACCATCCAAAGATTCTTTGAAGACCCTGCATAAGACCATCAAAAAAGTAGAAGATGATATTGAGAACTTCAGTTTTAATACGTCGGTATCTACCTTTATGATATGTGTAAACGAGCTTTCTAGTCAAAAATGCATAAGTAGAGCTATTCTGGAGCCACTTGCTATTTTGGTATCCCCTTATGCGCCACATATTTCCGAGGAGCTTTGGGTAAAATTGGGACATAAGGAGTCCATCTCTACGGTAGCTTTCCCAAAATTCGAACCTAGTTATTTGGTAGAGAGTAACAAGGAATACCCTATTTCTTTCAACGGTAAGATGCGTTTTAAGCTAGAACTGCCCTTGGATTTGAGCAAGGAAGAGATAGAGGCGGTGGTCATGGCCCATGAAAAAACGAAGGAGCAGTTGCAAGGGAGGTCTCCTAAAAAAGTTATCATTGTGCCAGGTAAAATCGTGAATATTGTTGGTTGATATAACCCAAACGTTCTTCCTAGTTCTAAATATTCAATACCAATAAGGCATCCACTTCATGGATATTATAGGTCTGGTTGCCGCTACTTTAACTACGGCCGCCTATGTGCCACAGGTATATAAAACCTGGAAAGAGAAATCCACTAAGGATATTTCTTTGAGTATGTATGCCGTTTTGTTGACCGGTGTACTGCTTTGGCTGGTGTATGGGATTTATTTAAATAGCTTGCCTATTATCCTATCCAATATCGTTACCTCTTTATTACTGTTATTTATGTTGCTAATGAAAATAAAGTATAAATAATTTAAACACACCCCCTATTTTTTAGGGGGTAAATTTTTTAAAAAATACTTTTTTAATCCGATTACCCCTGTATTTTATCGATTTTTTCTTTATTAATCCTTATAATAGTTACAACTTAGCTGAATAATCTAAAAAAAGCAACGCGATGATTGTCGGTATTCCAAAGGAAATTAAGAACAATGAAAGTCGGGTGGGAATGACCCCTGCCGGAGTTTTTGAAATGGTAAAGAATAACCACACCGTATATGTGCAATCCAGTGCGGGCGAGGGTAGTGGTTTTTTTGATACCGATTACGAACAAGTAGGTGCCTTGATCGCCAAAAACATTGAGGAGGTATATGCTGTCGCCGATATGATAGTAAAGGTAAAAGAGCCCATTGCGAGTGAATATGATTTGATCCGCGAAGGGCAGATTTTGTTTACGTATTTCCATTTTGCTTCTAGTGAACCCTTAACGAAAGCCATGATCAAACAGAAAGCAATCTGTATTGCGTATGAAACAGTCGAAGATGAGGAAGGTACCTTGCCTTTGTTAACGCCTATGTCCGAAGTCGCAGGCAGAATGGCCATTCAGCAAGGAGCCAAGTATTTGGAAAAACCTGTAAAAGGGCGTGGCGTATTGTTAGGGGGTGTTCCTGGCGTTGCTCCTGGTAAGGTTTTGGTCTTGGGCGCTGGTGTTGTAGGGATACAGGCTGCAAAAATGGCAGCTGGTTTGGGTGCTCAAGTGACTATCATGGACATCAATATGAAGCGACTCAGATATGCCAACGATGTTATGCCGCCACACGTAGTAACCGAATTTTCGAACGAATACAATATCAGAAAACATATCAAAACACATGACCTAATTATAGGAGGTGTATTGTTGAAAGGCAAAAAGGCTCCAAACTTGATTACTAGGGATATGCTAAAGGAAATGCGACCCGGAACGGTTATCGTAGATGTGGCCGTAGATCAAGGTGGATGTGT